>CALDUO010000078.1 GCA_937923745.1 uncultured Granulosicoccaceae bacterium | reverse complement strand
CGTCCCCGGTTTTCCCAAAATCTTGCCTTCGCAAACTGCCACTTGATCAGAGCCAAGTACAGGCGACTCTGGGTAGTCAGCGAACACGCTGGCAGCTTTTTGATACGATAAGCGCGTGCACAGCGCCTCCGGCGACTCGTTATCCAGTGGTGTCTCTTCACAGTCCGGAGCCACTTGAGTGAACGGGATTTTCAGTCGTTGCAGCAGTTCGCCACGATACCGTGACGTGGATGCCAGAACGACCGTTGTATGTGTGTGCAGCGAATGACTATCCAACAGAGGACCTTTGACGAGTGTGGAGGGACCGGTTACAATTGTCCGGCTATGGTCAGCGAAGCTCCCGAAAAATTCAACCCGCTCCTAATTGCCAGAAAAGCCGCTTCAACTATGGCTGGCAATGCGAGTGGCCAATCGGCTGGCAAGGCAGTTGACCTGTCACCTGACAACAGCGGTGTCGAGCAAACGGGTCACGGCGACGCCTACAACGAGGTCAATAACAAGGCCAGTGCCAACCATGGTGGCGCAGTGCACGACGGCGCCGCGGGAATAAAATCTGCGCGCGAGGATGCTACACAAGAAACCGGTAGCGGTCTACCGCACTCCGGGGTGGGATCTGGCACCGGTATACAGTTGGGTGCTAACCGCATCGGGTTTGAGCGGTTTTCGGTGGCGCTGCCGTTGAGCCGTTTTGAAAAGCTACAGGATGTTGTCCTTTTTAACCAAGGCAGTTCGCAAGGCGCTATGCAAGGCGAACTTAAAGGCGAACTGCACGCTGTGTACGATCTGGGGTTCAATGATCAGCACCAGGTAATAGCCGAAGGCATGATGGACGTGCGTGTTGTGCTGCAGTGTCAGCGTTGCCTAAGCGAAATGACTGAGGATCTGAGCGGACCCTTCTCGCTGGTGTTGGTAGCAGATGAGGCGGCAGCCAACAAACTGCCCGACGATCTCGAGCCGGTTGTCATGGACGAAGACGGTATGTTAACGCCTGTGGCGTTGCTCGAAGATGAGTTGGTTCTGAGGGTGCCTGTTGTCCCTCGGCACGCAGACGCGTCGCAGTGCCAGTTTGATGTACCGGTGGAACTTGAGCGCGACGACGGTGTATCTCCGCCGGCACAGCAGGGCAGCGATCAAACCGGGGTTGGCGCGGCCAAAAAACAAACGGATGGTGAACGAAAGCCTGGAACACAGAGACCTTTTGAGGTGCTCAAGAATTTAAAACTGAACTGACAGGGTTTATAGGGCTGTTGCCGGTGCACTTTTATTGCCGGGCTTGGTCCGTTACCGAGGCATTTTCGGCACATTGCCGGGTACAGGGCTTCCGGAGCCGGGCCTCTGGAACCGGGCCTCTGGAACCTGGCATCAGAAACAGGCCTTAAAAACGAGGCCTTAAGAACAGGGCGGTTAGCGGTAACCAATAAACGCTGATCTGAGAAATGAGAGAATACGGACTATCCTTGGCAGAGACCGACAGGTCGCTGACAAAGCAGGTCAATGATTCGCTGGTCAATGATCCACTGATCGATGACCCACTGATCAATGATCTGGGATAGTCCCGATGACACAAGTCAAAACGCTGCGTTGATCGCAGTGGCCAATAACAACCTGATTACTGTAACGGAGATCTGCAATGGCAGTTCAAAAAAGTCGTAAAACCCCGTCTCGCCGTGGCATGCGCCGTTCACACGACGCGCTAGGCAAGACCACGCTGTCAACAGATCCGACCACCGGTGAATTGCACCGCCGTCACCACATCACCGCCGACGGTTTCTACAAAGGCAAGCAGGTGGTTGAAGTCGCAGCCCCTGAAATGGATGAAGACGACGAGGACTAAACCCCGTCGTTTTACGAAAGGCTAACCACGTGGCTAACGTGCCACTCGCGTAGCAGACCGGCGGCCGCAATCTGCGGTGTCCGGGCTTTGTGTGCAACTCCCCGATGAGAACTTCTACAGACTGCCTGTATAGAGGGCCTCTATCGGGGGGCACTGTTAGCCATATCATCGGCAGAGAGATACGCGCTACAGTATCCCTGCTATAGTAATCAGACTCCTGCACATTTGAGATCGTCAGCGTGACAAAACCAGAAACCGTGACGATAGCTGTCGACGCCATGAGCGGCGACGCCGGTGCCAATGTCATTGTCGAAGCTTCCCTCCAAATTCTTCAAAAGTTCGATCATGTACATCTCTTGCTTGCCGGAGATGTCGATACGTTGGCTCGTTGCCTGTCTGTCACCCAACTCCCCGAAAAACGTTACACCGTTGTTCCCTCTACCGAGGTGGTAACTATGGACGACTCCGCCGCTATTGCGATGCGGCAGAAAAAAAATTCGTCGATGAGAGTTGCGATCAATCAGGTCAAAGAAGGCAAAGCTGCAGCCTGTGTCTCGGCCGGTAACACCGGTGCACTCATGGCCATTTCGCGGTTTGTCCTTAAAACCATGCCTGGTATTGATCGGCCTGCCATTATCAAAACGCTCCCCGGTATCGGTAGCCACACCTACGTCCTTGATCTTGGTGCAAATGTAGATTGCACAGCGGAGCACCTGTTGCAGTTTGCAGTGATGGGCTCGACGCTGGCGAGCGCGGTCGAAGACCTACCGGCACCGCGGGTGGGCCTACTGAATATCGGCTCGGAAGACATCAAGGGAAACGAACAGATCAAGCAAGCGGCACGGCTGTTGGCAGACAGTGATATCAATTACATTGGGTTTGTCGAAGGCAATGAGATTTTCAGTGATCATGTCGATGTTGTCGTGTGTGACGGTTTTGTCGGTAATGTTGCACTCAAGACCAGCGAGGGTCTGGCCAAACTCGTGTCGCACTACTTGCGAGAAGAATTTCGGCGAAACTGGGTCAACAAACTCATTGCGCTAGTTGCAATGCCTGTCCTGAAGGCATTCAGAAGCAGAATCGATCCGCGTAAATACAATGGCGCAAGTTTGGTTGGCCTCAAGGGCGTGGTGATCAAAAGCCATGGCGGCGCAGATGCGGTCGCATTTGCCAATGCGATGGAAATCGCGGTTATCGAAAGCACGAAAAACGTGCCATTATTAATAGGCGAGCGAGTACAACAGCAGCTGCCGGTTGTGTAGAATTGTGGTGAGTGTGGCCGCCAGCGCTGCATTTCGTCAGTCAGTCTCTGGAGCGTCTGTACCATGACAATATATGCGCGGTTGATTGGAACAGGAAGTTACCTGCCAGAGCGCGTGATGACCAACGCCGAACTGGAGACGTCGGTTGACACCACAGATGCATGGATACAGGCCCGAACCGGCATCCAACAGCGCCACATCGCTGGCGAGAATGAATTCACACTTGATCTGGCAGAGGCTGCGTCCAGACGCGCCATCGAGGCTGCCGGAATCAACCCCAACACTATCGATCTCATTGTCGTCGCTACCACCACGGCAGATCGCGTGTTTCCCAGCACAGCCTGTTTGCTCCAAAGCAAACTCGACATACATGGACCACCGGCGTTTGACGTACAAGCTGTGTGTAGCGGGTTTGTCTATGCGTTAGATGTCGCCAACCGGTTTATTCAGACAGGCGGGGCAACACGTGCGCTGGTTGTCGGCGCGGAAACCTTCTCGCGAATCATCGACTGGACTGACCGTAATACGTGTGTGTTATTCGGTGATGGTGCCGGTGCTGTCATTCTGGATGCTGCAGAGTCACCGGGTATCTACTCGACACATCTGCATGCAGATGGTGATTACGCCAATTTGTTGCATGTACCCAAAGGAGTGTCCACCAATCTTGTGGCAGTTCAGGAAGGCACAGCCTTTGTGGAAATGCAGGGTACCGAAGTGTTCAAAATGGCGGTAAACAAACTGGGTGAAATTGTCGATGAAACGCTGGCTGCCAACAATATGCAGTACAGTGACATCGATTGGTTAGTGCCACACCAAGCCAATATTCGTATCATAAAAGCAACGGCAAAGAAGCTTGGTATGCCGATGGATAAAGTCATACAGACTGTGCAGTACCATGGCAACACATCTGCGGCGTCCATCCCATTGGCGCTGGATGCCGGTATCCGTGAGGGTTATATCAAGCCAGGAGAAACTGTCCTGATGGAAGCTTTTGGCGGCGGATTTACCTGGGGTTCAGCCCTGTTGAAAGTGTAGCCACCGACGTCAGCCGAATTCAACGCTGCACACCGCTATAGAAGTGCTCAAGTATATAAGTGCTCAAGCCAGCGAAAATACGAGCGGCATAGTCCCAAGCACTTTACATCGCTCAACATACCTCGAAACACGTAACCCAGTGCCGACAAGCGCTCAAGCGTCCGCTCACCGGGGCGCTGACTGTCGCTAATCACAATCGTAAAAACGGCGATGCCTGCTACGGCTCTGCGTTGTCAGGTGCAGTGGGTATCGACAGAACATCTTCCGGTTAGTGCGCTCTGCAGCAGGAAGTACTGGCTCGCAACTGCAGTTACTGCCTGAACGGTGTTGCGGACTCCAGTTCATCACAATGAAAGGTTGCAATCCACGCAGGCTGCGTATTCAGTGGGTTATTGTGGTCGTGCTTGCGTGGTCTGAAGTGAGTGTTGCGAGTCAACAGAAAGGACACGTAAGCTGAATTGATCGCTTCTTTGTCAACGGAAAGCGAAAAATTGCCGGTGGTAAAACCCTCTGCGAGTAATACTGGCTCGGCATGGCTTTGTCGGGTGGCATCCAGTGATCGATAATATATTTTGTCGTTAACTGCCAGCAGTGCCGCGACATTGTCGGGACAATTGATAATCTCAACGCTATTGGCGGTCCAACCCTGCAGTGCACGGCTCTGCCACTTGGTACCGCTCCATGCGTGGTGGTATAGCGTGCCATCGTTTGCTTTAACCAGGCTGTGCGGATGTCCCGCATCATCAACCGTGGCGACACCTGCGCTGCGTGGTTTCGGGTCTGCGGGGTATGACCAAATCTTCTCGGACGCGGTAGGCTGGTAACCCGTATATCCCTCTTTGACCTGGCCATTGTCATACCACAGCAAGTGTTGGGTATTCACTGTTGTGGTTGACGTGTTGAAATGCCAGTCTTTTGCGTTAGCCGAGGACAGGTGTATATAGTCACGTTGGATATCGGGTCCTCTACCGCTTTTGTCGGTGTCGTCGCGCCAGGTAAAAAACAGATGTAGCTTCTCGTGTTTTTTATCTGCGACGATATTGCTGACGTACATTCTTAAGCTAATACCCGTATGAAACTGAACTGCGTGTGTCCATTTGTCCTGTTGATGATCATAACGATTGATTAACCAGCGAAATCGTGGTGTCTTGTCGCCGGCTTCTTGCTCGCGATACGAGAAATACAGGTGATTGTTAAACGTAAAAAACGACGGGTATGTGACTCGGTTGGCTTCGGTCTTCGACACCATAGAATCAGCTGGCATAGTGCTGAACGCCCTGATGTTGTAGTTTGGCGCAAAGGCCATGTTGAGCTCATCGACATGGTGGTTACCGGTCGCGAATAACACTCCGTTGGGTGCTACGCCAACGGCACTGGCATTATGGCTATCGTATTCAAGTGTTTCGGTATCACCCATCACTGCCGTGTGAATATCGACAGGGGCTGTAAACATGCCATCCGGAAACGCCCGCTCAGTAATATGCAGTCGTCGATCTGCAGCCCAATAGGTGAACAGTTGCATCAAGGTGCCGTCGGGAGTGCGATAGGTGACTAAATCACTGGTGCTGTTGACGTTGTATTTATAGAGGTTGTCGAGCAGATCCGGAATTTGTACGATTGTCGAAAGGTCGTAAGAGGCACCACCAGGTGCGTTGTTGATAAGATCAGCCTCTGCTCTCTTGGCACCTGACAGTTTATCTGTGATGACAAAATGCTCTGTCGCTGGCGGTGACAGTGTTTGAACAGACTCGGCATTGGCCGTCGAAAAACCGAGCACCCCTGCCGCCAATGCGGCCACAACAACATAAATTGCTGGCCAGATGCCACTATGGGTGATGGATTGGGGTGCTAAGGTGATAATGACAGTCGGTTTTGAAGCGGCATAAACGTGTCAATGGTATGCAAAAATCATGTGCATACCAGCTGTGGCCCTGTAGCCTGGCGTTATGCATGGTAGTGGTTATAGCCAAATCGTGGACCCTGTCAAACTCTCATTGACGCCCGTCTGTCACTGAAATTTGTACGAAAGCACCAGCATCAACCCTTCGTCAGACCGGCTGACGGTCGGCGCTACTGCTTCCAAACCCTCCGGCACGACGTCGCCAACGCTAAAGCCCGGGGCCAGTTGTTTCACATCCCGCACGTGATAGCCCGCTGTGATAAAGAACGCATCATCAAACGCTGTTAACGAAAGACCAAACAAAAACCCGAGTGCTGATGCATCCTCGCCGTCACCAAATGTTGCGCCCAAACTTAACGATGGTGACGCTCCGAAGCCTGTGCCCGGTGCGTAATAGCGACCGAGGTTCGCGTGCAACATCAGAACGCCCAGCACCGAGGGGCTCGATTCGTCGACTAGCGACAACGTATCCACCAGTGCAGTATTGCCCATGCCATCGTCTTGAAGGCTTTTGGTACGACCAAATACACGCTCATCGATGGAGCTGACACCAAGGCCGGCGCTTAACGAGAAAAATGGACGTCCAATCGTAATCTCAGCCTTGCTCTCCAACACCGCTTGTGTTTTGTCAGTGCCTGGCTGGCGGTTTGTTCTGGTGATGTTGACCGTGGCTGTTCCCGACTGGCGTCGTGCCGGTACGATGCCCTCAGAGTAAAAGCCGTGTGCCAAACCCATGCTGAGCGTATCACCGACAGCCTTCGCGGTTTTATTGGCTGTATCTAATTTTGCGATTTCCGGTTTCATAGAGCCGTAGGTGGTGGTGAGCGTATTCAGCTTGTTATGGTTATTGTTAAACACTTGCCTGCACGCCGCGTCCAGTTTATTGGCGTCAATACCACTGTGTTTTGAATTCAGTGCATTCAGTGTCTTTTCGAATTTAACGACCATCGCTGAATAATCGGCGTATTCCTTGGTGAATGTGTCCACTGATTGTTTAATCTTGCCAGCTGTTTCAAGCGCAGTTTCGCATCGGAGCGAATTGGCTGTCATGATGTCTCTGTTAAAAAGACCAACATTGGCAGAAAAAGGCATTAGTGTTTTGCCGTTAAACGTTGAGGACTCCGCTACCAAGCTGCTGAAAAAGTTTTCGTGCTGCGTGATGGCCTGGTGTAGATCGTCAATTGTGTTGGAGGTTTTGCATTGTGAGGTCAATTTTTTATCTTTTTCAGGATCTGGTTCCGGATTTCCATTATTTGACTGTTCGGTAAATTTTAACTTTACATCGCCTTGCGATTGTAGATTGGCAGTTTGCGCCAGCTGGCTTTTGAACCTGTCAAAATCGGGTATCACCGTACCCAAAAATTGATTAATTGCCGGGGTTTGCTCTGTAGGCTTGAATGTTGCGGCGTGGGTATAACCATATTTAAATGGATTTTCATGTCTGACCAAATAAGTCACGGCTTTATTTCCCGGAAACCAGCTTTTGGCTGACAGTATTTGTCCGGTATTGCCATTGAGCACCAGATCTTTTTGGGGGTAATCGCACTGTGAGGCTGTAGCGACTTGTAGCGGTAGCAGGCTAATCACGAGGATCGTAACGCGTTTTCTAACAGACATAAATCATCATCCCGTTGGTTGCAGCAGCCTGTTGGCACCAGGGCTGTGTGTTGGAATCCCTCTGACGTTATTAAGAACTAGCATGATGATGTCATTGACACAACGTTTATATCGCTTATGTGAGAACCACACTGCGTTAAAAATTAAAATCCTGTGTGATTTAGTCATCTTAGGCACGATGCGGTGCGATCTTGAATGGGTTTTGTACTGCGGCTTTACAGGTAGCCACGGTGGGGATCTTTATGGTGAGCCTATGTCTGACGTAAACACGGTAGTTAACACTCTACTTGCCGTCGCGAATAAAGCAGGTCAGGTGTGGCGTATCGGTTGAACCACGTCACTGTTTTTTTGAGACAGGCAATTAATACGAGACGCAATTGGCAGAAAAAATAACCTGACCGGGCGAATGATCATAATCCGCTTGATCTTGTGACAAACCTGCGAGTATTGTTTTGTGATAGACAGTAGGGAAGCCGTGTTGTTATGGATCAACATACCGTATTAATCGTTGAAGATCATCGTCTGGTCCGCACCGGACTCTCCCGCCTGCTGCACGAACACGCTGGCATCACGACTGTACTCGAAGCTGACAGTGGAGAATGTGCTGTCGATATCGTGCGCAGACTCGCCACTGACGGTAAACAGATCGATCTGGTGTTGATGGATCTCAGTTTGCCGGGCATTAGCGGCCAAGAAGCCATTCGTCGTTTACATGCGTTACAGCCGTTGCTGCGTGTGGTGGTGCTCACTGGCGCCAGCGATGGTTATACCACGCAACGGTTATTACAAGCTGGCGCGTTAGGCTACTTGACCAAGGGGTGCAGCGCCAACGAAATGCATGAAGCAATCAATGCAGCATTTTCCGACCGTCAGTATTTATCGAGTGATGTTGCCCGAAACGTTGCGATGAAATTGTTGCAGGTGGGTGACGAATCACCGTTCATGAAACTCACACAACGCGAACACGAAATTGCGATGATGCTATTGGACGGAAAACGAAATTGCCAAATAGGATCGTCGCTGTACATTAGCGAAAAAACCGTTAGTTCACACCGCGCTCGTGCTTTCGATAAGCTGGGCATACATACCACTGCAGAGCTGGCCCGCTTGGCTCTTCAACACGGTGTTTGGGACGTCGGCGCTTTCGCAGGTCGTTGATGTAGTCAGACAATCCCCGCTCAATGCCAGACTCGGGTCACAGGCTCCCGTAAAAAAATCAGATGAAACCGCATGGATAAAAGCGAATCAGACGTTGGATTTTGTCGGATACTGAGTTATTGCT
>CALDUO010000077.1 GCA_937923745.1 uncultured Granulosicoccaceae bacterium | reverse complement strand
GGGCAAGCGATGGAGCCTTTTTTTCTGCAGGCAGTCAACGATAAGCGCTACTGTTTGCTGCCCGCACAGGACAAACCGGTCATCATGAATGTCAAAGGTGCATCGGCTGCCGGCAAAAGCACCATTCGACCCAAACAACGTGAGTTGGCTACAACCTTGGGTATTCCGTGGGATGACTTCGCGCTTATCAGTCCAGACTACTGGCGCAAATACCTTCTTGACTACGATTCGCTCGGCGAGGATTACAAATACGGGGCTATGTTAACCGGGCAGGAGTTGGAGCTGGTCGACAAGAAGCTTGATCGGTATATGGCCGCCAAAGCTGCGAGCGGGAAAATGACGCACCTGTTGATTGACCGGTTTCGGTTTGACAGTTTTACGCTTGAAAACGGCAGAACGGCAGACAGTCAGTTACTGACACGTTTTGGTGATCGTATTTTTATGTTCTTTATGATCACGCCGCCTGCGGAGACCGTTGTTCGTGCCTGGAAACGCGGGCTTACCACCGGCCGCTTTAAAGCCGTAGGCGATCTGCTGTATCACAATGTAGAGGCCTACACGGGTATCCCGTCGCTCTTCTTCTCCTGGATTCAATCAGAAGAGAAAAAAGTACATTTCGAATTTCTCGATAATGACGTGCCGTTAGGGGATGAGCCCAGAACTGCCGCCTATGGCTGGGGCAAAACCATGACCGTCCTCGACGTCGACGTGATGCTCAACATAGACCGCTACCGAAAAGTTAATGTTGAGGCAAAACAACCTGAGCATGTGTTTGATTCAGCGGACGATGGCATTCATGAAAACATGAGTTTTATCAAACGATGTGCCGACAAGCTTGATGATATTGAATTTGTTGATCGTGACAGTGACGCTGTGTATGCGCAAATTTCGCACGGTAAGCTGATCTGGTGGGATCAGACGTATGTAGCGGCGTTAAATCAGGCCGGGTCTGTATATCGCACGCTGCAAGCGCTTGGATATAACGAAGAGCAGCGTTGTGGCTCACGTCAGACACGAACAGACAGTATCAGTGACAGCTACCGTGGTTATCGTTTGGGCCAGTAACACTCAGAGAGGCTCAGGCGGTAACGCTGTCGGGTAGGCTGGCAGTAAAAAGTGTCCCGGTAACACCTGTTACCCGTGTCAGCCTGTCGAATCACCGTAGTCGAAAAACCAGTGATCCAATCTCAGTCATTCAAATCACCACTCGCCGTCACGGAATCCTGTCGCACAACCTTTTTACGAAACCCTGTCATCACTATTGTCAGGTAACCCTCCGATCCGTGCTGCAGCGATGATCCTTTGCCCGTCCACTGATACGGTCAGTTCATGCCAGCCCTCAGCATCGTTCATAGCGTGTTGGCTAAACGATTCAGGGATAAACAGAAAACGAGTGGCAAATGGTAGCCCGCGCCGTTATGGGTTAAACAGCCAGTCCATAGCGCTATTGTCTGCCTATGCCAACGACTGGCACGCAAGATTTCTGGCCGGGTAGAGGTGGCCGGATACTGGTGGCCGTGTACAGGTGGCCGTGTGCAGGCGGCCGTGTGCAGGCGGCTATTTACAGGTGGCCTTGTAAAGGAGTTACGCCTGGCATAACACCTCACCGTAATTTTTTGGCGTCACAACGCGATGGCACAGAGGTCGTTGTCTTGTGGCATGGTGAATTAACGCTGCCAACCTGTGAAACGATGCACACTCTATCGTATCGTTTAACGATAATTTCGGTTAACCATCACGATTTTTGACGTCGTGGCTCTTACACCCGTGTCTGGGTATGGATTCTGCAAATTCTCTCGTATCTGTAACCCGGTATTCGCTGTTAGTTCTCCAGTTGGCGTCGGAAGCCATCGTGGTGCGGTGAAGTGCATACCTCCGACAGGATCCCCGGCAGTCATCCCCTGGCAATCCGGGAGACCAATTATTAAACCCGTACATTCTCTCTCGATTTATAACGGAACAAAGCTTATGAAGATAACCAGGGTTGCGCAGTGTGCAGCGGTGGGTGTGATGTTTGTGACATCCGGCCCGTTGCTCGCGGACATTTCAGGTGATTTGCTGACCAACAGCAGTGTTACCACCCAATGGCAAAATTGTGATGGATCAAACCTGATTCCTGATACTGCCGATACATTTGATCCCTCCCATCTCGAAGATGTAGGTTGTGTCTACCGCGAAACTCCGGTGATGGCGGGCGAGCAATATAAAATGACCTGTGGTGTCGTATCTGCCAAATATTCAAGTATGACACTGGCGTTTCTTGACGGAAACGGTCAAACACTCGATACCAAAACCACGGACATTAACGAAGATATGGCCGGCGGTGCGTACTCGGTAGAGTTGTCGGCACCACAAGGGACCGTCAATGCAGCAGTGGGTTTGTACGGTTTGGCCGGATCCGGGTTCCAGGATTGTACTTTATTGTTGGATAACCCGGCACCAACTCCGGTTGACGGTTCTATCCAGGGTACAGCATGGTTTGATGCAAACGAAAACGGTTTGCGCGAACCTGATGAGTCGACTATTCCGGCAACACCGGTCGCGATTTTCCGCGGCACCGAACTGATCTCAAGTGGTATCACCGGTCCAAAGGGTAACCTGTACTTTGGTGGTCTGGACGTTGATGCCTGTTATCGATTGGAGTTTGGGATTCCGGATCCGTCGTTGACATTCGCGGCGGCCTCGGCAGATAACGATGCGGTCAATGATGGCGCTACACTCGACATCTGTCTGACCGCTGATGAACCCAATGTTGCTGCCATTGACGCAGGCTTTGTCGCGGTTCCGCCCGCTGCACCGCCAGTCGATTACGCAGTATGTGGTCAAACGTACATTGAAAGTAACTTGCCCGGTGTACCAGCCCCCAATGTACGGGTGGTATTAACCAACGTGTCCAGCGGCGAGGAGAAAACACTGCGATCCAGAAAGAATGGTCGTTTTGTGTTCGCCAATCTACCCGCAGGTGACTACAAACTGACGTTTGCCGGTATGTCTGGGTTTGATTTTATTGCTGCAAGTGCCACCCCTGAGAGAGGGATGAGCTTTGCTGGCGCTGACGGTATGACACCACAGTTTAATCTGCCCGGTGATGCCAATGGTAATGCAGACGATGCGTGCACCATCCGGCATGCCAACGCGGGTATGACACGCACACCGGTTGCGATTGATCCGACCGTCGCAGAAGATGACCATATCACCGGTGAGATCGGTGAAGCACTCACTGTCTCTATTCTGGACAACGATGAACCCTGTGACGGCTCGGTGCAGACAGTCGATGTGCTCGGTCACAATGTGCCAGGTGTTGTTGTTTATGACGCCAGTGCAGGTACGTTCGTCATATCCAACACCACTGCCAGTGGTCAGTACAGTATCGAATACGGATTACGTGGCAGTTGTGGCTCTTATGACACAGCACAGGTATTGGTAACCATCGAAGAAGCACCACCGACACCAGTTGCAAATGCACCACAGACACCTATCTGTCTTGCATCCATCGGTAAGCTCGATGGGGTTGAAACCGGTGTTCATGTTGATATCAAACTACCCGACGGTTCTAACGATCGAGCAGACTATGCATCAGAGTATCGTTTCTTTGATGCCAACGATACGCTCGTATTCACAGGTCTTCTATCCGCTGCCAAAAACCTCGGCGATAACGGAATCTTTTGGCGTAAACGTGAAGACGGCGTCGAAGTGCTGAACATTGCCACGGTCATTGCTGTGGAGAACGGCGTTGAGTCTGCACGTGCTGACTGTGTGAAACAAGCCGTGACGCCTATCGCGATTGATACCAACCACGACGGATCTGTCGACAAGATGATTGGTAGCTTTGCATTTGATATTAATGGTGATGGTATCCAAGAGACGTTGACCGAATGGTTTGGACCGGAAGAGGGTATTTTGGTGTCGAACGCATTGATCGCGGGTGACGGCAGCCAACACATCTCCGGTGAACACCTGTTCGGTGATACCGGTGGCCAGTTTGCCGATGGTTTTGCGAAGCTTGCGACGCTCGATGCTGACAACGATGGTGTTGTAGCAGGTCAGGAACTGCTGGGACTGTCTATTTGGACAGATCGCAACAGCAATGCCCGATTAGATGAAGGAGAGTTGTCGACACTGGCGTCTCACACGATCAGTCAGTTAAGCGTCGAACACTACCGCTACGCAGCACGTGCAACGCTGAACAGTGGTGAGACACTGATTATGCGTGACCTTTGGTTCCCCATGCAGGCCGTGCAGCAAGCTGCGCGATAATCAACCCATGAGTCAATAGCAGTCTGTTAACGCTGCCCTCGACCCGATTGTCGAGGGCAACACCTGACCCGGTGTTGCCCGGTAGCGCGACAGAGTTGCTTCACACAGGAAATTATTATGTTTACAAGAAACAAAACGACCGCATTGGGTGCAAGCCTGTTGTCGGTTGCTGTATTGATGAGTGGTTGTAGCAGCGAAAGCGGCGGAGTGAGTACTGACCCGGCTGCCGTCGAGACGTTTACACCGGTAACGCAGAGTCCAGTGGATGTCAGTGACGCCAGTATCGTTGCATCTGCGGTGAAAGTATCCGGCGGCAACATCACGCGAAGCGGTGGAGATTTCAGTTTTCCGGAGATAAACGATACCAACGGCGCACTGTCAATGACAATACCCGCCGGGCCACTACCGACATTTGCAGCGCGGCGAACCGTCTCGTCTGGCGGTGGACAAACCATTGGCTATGGTGATGCGGTTATTCTGAAATACGATATGTTCGCATGGAGCAGTGGTGAGCTGGTTGAGTCTTCGTCTTTATTTGAAGAAGCTCATACAGTAAAGGCCGGTGTTGCGGATGATTTTCCGATTCCGGAATATCTTGCTAACTCACTGTTGGGTCGCTCGCTGGGAGACACCGTACAGGTCGTTCTGCCAGTTGGGACTGAAGATTTACCAACCTATCTCAACGCTGACGATGCTTATGTCATCTTGGTTGAGCTGATGTAAACCAAGCAACAGGATTGACACAGCAGTACTTAAAAAGGCCGGTTTGACGCTTAACAAACCGGCCTTTTTTGTGTCTGACGGTGGGGCAGGCGTCTGCAGAGGGTGTGGTCAATTTTGTGTGGGGTGCCGACCGCTGAATTTTTTTGATTTATTCCATGGATATTTTTGATACGACTCATCTAATTTTTGAATGCTGGTAATCGGAACAATAGATAGGGTAGGCTGTCTGTGTTTGTGCGATAGGTCCTTGTGAAAAATCACTTTTCATTTTAACGATAGCCAGAGAATTCCATACTATGACACCCCAATTTTTTAAACCTCGCGGATGGGCTACGGCTCTAACGCTCTCTACCGCATTGCTGGTAGGTGCGTGCAGCAGCAGTGACGACGATGCCGATGCGGGCGATGGCGTTGATAACAATGCTGATGTCACCACACTGATTGTCCCGCTTTCATCCGACCAGGAAGTACCACCGCTCAACATTGAAGGCGCTACAGGCGAAGGTAACATGACGCTGGATACCGCAACAGGTGCACTCAGTGGCAGCGTTGCTGTATCAGGCACCACAGGCGCACCGGTTATGGCGCACATCCACCAGGGCTTTGCAGGCACGAATGGGCCGGTTATTGTCGGTCTCGAAGGCAACGACGACGGCTCGGTCTGGACTGTACCGGCTGACACCGTACTCGACACCCCTCAGTTAGCTGCGCTGACTGCCGGTGAGATGTACATTAATGTGCACACCGAAGCAAACCCGGGCGGTGAACTGCGCGGTCAAATCCTTGGCGCAGATATCCAGGTGATTCGCACCGCACTGTCGGGTGCGCAAGAAAACCCACCGGTGACCAGCGACGCCAGCGCAACCGGCACCATGACACTCAACACCGCCACCGGTGCTGTTTTCGCAACGATTAGCACCGCTGGTGTAGATGATGCGACCATGGCACACATTCATACGGGCACACGCACTGAAAACGGTCCTGTTCTGTTGGGACTTGAGCAAGATGCAGACGACGTCACCCGTTGGAACACACCTGCCGGTAGCGCCTTTGACGCCGATGGTCTGGCAGCGGTTCAAAACGATGGCTTGTACTACAACGTGCACACCCCGGCGAATCCTTCCGGTGAGCTGAGAGGGCAAATTGCCGGTAGTGGCACCGCCGCTGATGCTGTTGAATTCCGCGTGGTTATCTCTAACGTGTCTAACGGTGAAACACTGCCAACCTCAACCGGTTCTGTGGCTGTACCGCTGGCACCGGGCGCGTACCTTGTCCACCGCGAAGCCTCTAACCCGTTACTTGAGCCCCGTGATCCTGCGAGCCCGGCATTGGAAGCAATGGCTGAAGACGGTGATGCATCAGCATTCCCAAGCACAGTTGGTGGTTCAGTGGTCTTTAATACACCCGACGGTGCAGATGCTCCCGGCCCGATCTTTCCGGGTGACAGCTACTCATTCACCGTATCGGCTCGCCCGGGTGATGCACTGGCTCTCGTGACCATGTTTGTACAGTCCAACGACTGGTTCTATACCTTCACCGATACAGATGATGACAGCCTAAGCTTGTTTGACGCTGACGGTAACCCGGTCTCGGGCGATGTCTCTGATCAGTTATCGTTGTGGGAATCAGGCACTGAGCAAGACGAGGAGCCAGGTACCGGTCCTAACCAGGCACCTCGCCAGGCAGGCCCGAACACCGGACCCGCTGAAGGTCTGACTGTCGGTAGTCTCGCCGGTCGCGGTAAATCCGTGACACTTAATGGCTCGGTCATTAACGTGACTGTTACACCCGTACAGTAACACGGGTTATAAACGCCTCGTCTGCTGGGCATCTCGCTCAGCAGACGTTGCGGGTCGAGTGACACCGCAGCCAAGTCAGAAGTTATCCAGGTTATTTCTCTACTGCGCCGTTCAGGTCAGTAGTATCCCGTTGAATACCGTCCCATCCAGTAATGTAAAACTCACCTTTTTTAATTTGGCGTCATTCAGTCTCGCAGATTCAAATTTGCCAGATCGAAACAGTCTGAGTAAAGTCGTCAAAGCAAAGTCACCAGATTGAATCTGCTGTTTCGGCAACGATATTGCGACAATCCCATGGCTGTGCGATTTATCACACCCTGTCGTTTCGACATCAATCGGATTGGCATGAGTGTGAACCAAGCTTGCCAGTGCGCTTATCTTCGCTGTACTGCGTGGCTCCCCTGGCACAGTGGCTGCCTGTGCGCAGCTTCGCCAAGCACCCCTTTTTACGGGTGCTCGCTGTAATGATTCTCACCTCGGCTGTTGTGGCGATTGTTATCCTGCAGTTCGTTAAAACCTAAGGTGGCAGGTGAAAACAGCGGGCAAAAAAAAGGCGCTCAGTGAGCGCCTTTTGCCGGAAATAACTAACGTTATTACTGAAGCAGCTTTGTCCAGATTCTATCAACTGCCTTGACGTACTTGGGGCCGCAGCTTTGTCCAAACTTAACCGGCACCGAGGGCACGGCAACTTCGGGTGAGGTAGCCATCTCTTCGCTGGCAAATTCTTCTGTGCCTTTGATGGGGTTGGCATACCGCGCGAAGTCAGACTGAATGGCCATGTTCTCTGGCACCATCAGCCAGTTCATAAAGGTTTTGGCGTTCTCGATATTTTTAGCGCCTTTGGGAATCACGAGGCTGTCGTACCAACCGACCACACCTTCTTGTGGGAAGCAGTATTCAATGCTCGCACCTTCGAGACGTTGGCGCATTGCATCACCGTTCCACGCATTTGAAATGGTGGTGTCTCCGCTACCCATGCGATCCATTGTGCCTTCTGAGCTAAAGATTTTTACGTGTTCTTTTTGTCCCATTAACAGGGCCTGAACTGCTCTCAGGTCGTCGGTGTCTTCTGTGCAAAACTCTTGCCCCAGGTAAATGTGAGCCAGGTTCACGACCTCTTCAGGCGTCTTGAATACACCCAAGTTGCCAGAGGCTGCATCGTTTGGTTCAAAGAACTCGGCCAGCGAGGCACAGCTGCCAACACCGGCTTCGGTATTCACTGCATAGGATGTTGTGCCCATTTGATAGGGGCTGCTGTACTGCTGCTCGGGATCCCAACTCGGGTTCTGAAACGCTTCAGCGACATTACTGAAATTTTCCATCGCAGCCACGTCAACGGTCTCAAGTAAACCTTCTTCGATCATAATGCTGACGAAGTTTTGGCTGGGTACTGCCAAGTCATAGCCAGTAGCACCGGACTTAAGTTTGGCCAGCAGGGTTTCGTTGGAGTCGTAGGTGTCGAGCGTGACCTTGATACCGGTTTCTGCTTCAAACTTGGCAATCAGTTCGTCGGAGGTGTAGTCGGTCCAGTTGTATAAAAACAGCTCGCCCTCAGCGGCGACGTTGCCGCCAAACATCGCAAGGGATGCTGCCAGCGTGGTTCCAAGGATCTTTTTCATAGAAGGTAACCTTTTGCTTGGGGGTAATACCCTACCGGGTAGGGAAGTGAATATCGTAGAGTGACAATACCATAGCCCGTCTCGATCGTGAAATACCGGCAGCGCTCTTGTTTGCCAGATACCAATACGCGACATCAGCCCGTGCTTTGCAGCCCACGAACTCAGCCCACGAACTCAGCCCACGAACTCAGCCCATGAACTCAGCCCATGAACTCAGCCCATGAACTCAGCCCATGAACTCAGCACAGGGTCGCGGTGACGTGACATGGCCTGCAACCTGTGACACGGGTATCAATGTGCAACCCTGCTGTCGGTGCGGGTGAGCACCCAATACAGGCTGATAAAAATCAGCGAAATCACCATCATTACCGTTGAAATAACGTTCACTTCGGGCGTGATTCCCTGACGAATCATGCCATAAATGTACAGGGGCAGGGTAGTCGATCCGGCACCTGATACCATCAGTGTAATTATAAAATCGTCGATTGAGATTATAAATGACAACATAGCGCCTGCGATAATGCCGGGCCACAGCAGCGGTAAGGTGACATAACGGAACGCTTGCCACCGGTTGGCGTACAGGTCGCTCGCCGCCTGCTCCAGTGAGTCATTCATGCCATCGAGTCGCGCGCGGATCGGCAGGAACGCAAACGGAATGCAGAAAACGGTGTGCGCGATAATAATCGTCAGCATACCCAACTGCATGCCGATCAATCCGAAAAAACTTAAGGTAGCAACCGCTGTCGCAATTTCGGGTACCACCAGCGGTAATGAAATGATCCCAAGCGATACACCTCGTCCTTTAAAGTTACCGCCACGGGCGAGCGTAATGGCCGCCAGGGTTGCCAGAATGGTTGCGGTGACGGTGGCACACACCGCGATGATCAATGAATTAATCGCAGCTGTCTGTATGTTGTCATTCGAAAAGGCTTTCACAAACCAGCGTGTTGAAAA
>CALDUO010000076.1 GCA_937923745.1 uncultured Granulosicoccaceae bacterium | reverse complement strand
CAGCCACAACAGGTTACCGCCACGATCCACATACTCCATGATCGATGCAATTTCACCCGGAAAATACGGTGTTTGTGGTGCCGCTATGATCAGCACATCAATGTTATCCGGTATGCGCGGTACGCTGACAAGGCTGAGAGTAATAGGTGTGATGCCTGATTGTTTAAGCTGAGTTGCGAGGTAGAGAAAATCGTCGTTGGTTTCGCGATCGGGAGCGCGCTCGCCATGTCCGGTGATAAAGGCGGCGGTGCGTTGGTTACTGCGTGACACTTCGTGTAGTGCGCCGGTTAATGCGCGTTCAGACAAACTGTCAAGGCGCGCTTCCCGATTGCCGTAACGCACAATGATTTCACCACCCGCGCGTGTGCTTAACGCTCTGGCGGCTGCTGGATTTGTTTCGGGGTTCACGAAGGTTAGGCTGATGTCCGGCTTGTAGGCGCGGTAGTCGCTGATCAGTGACTCAATGCTGTCGCGTGTGCTGCGCATCGGCCCGACCACAGCAATAATCTCAAGCGGGCGGTCCATGGCGCTTACCGTATCGATGCTGCCCGCATTGAGTGAATGCCTTGCATTTGCCGAGATATCGATGCGCTGTGTGTACTGATGATTGAGCCACAACAAACTTAGCGCGATCATCAACAACAACACGGTGATCAAGTGGTGACGCCAGACATGGGCTCGCTCGGAATAACGAAACCGACACAGGCTATTGAGCGACAGACTCAAAAAAAGCACGGTCAGAATAATGAAGTAGCCAAGATCTGACGTTGCGATGATGCCCTGAAACGCTAACCCGAGGTGGTTGGCAAGGGCAATGGCTCGCGCTCCTTCGGAGACTGTGTCCGATGAGAAATTCGCATTTGCCAACAGCCATAACAGTAACAGTATGACACCGGTGGCAATCGCTGCCATCATCGCCTGCCGGGTTGTTATCGAAAAATAAAGCCCCATCGCTACGGCTGACGAACACAATAATAACAACGCGGCGAAGGCGGTACCAAGGGTGAGGAAATCGAGTGTGGTTAGCGGGAACAGGGTGAGCGGTAACAACACAACCAAACACGTAATCAGAGTCGTCAGCAGCACGAGGCCAAGGTACTTGCCCACGACGATGGCAGCCAATGGCACAGGTGATGAAAACAGTAGCGAGTGCGTCGACAGCCTCACTTCATCGGCAAACGAACGCATGGTCAATACAGGGATAATCAACAACAGCAACGCCGAGACCGGTGCCATGTAACGATAAGTCAGCCAAGCAGTAACACCGGGCGGGTGATCCTGTCGGTTCAGTTCGGGCGCCGCTGCAAGATACCCTTCAAGTGCTGACAAAAAAAGCCATGCGAGTACCACTTGCACTATCGCAAGGATCACCCACGTTGACGGTGAGCGAATCAATCTGCTCCATTCGTGATTGGCAATCGCGCCAATCATTGCCTGAGCTCCGGATCGGTGGTGCCCGGTTGGCCTGTCAGATTATGAAACACCGTTTCCAGAGACGATTGCTCTGGCGTGAGTGTGTCCACCAATAACCCGGCAGCGAGCAGCTCCTTGAGTATGATTGTGTTGGATACGGGTGTCGTTTGATCAGCAGATGCCAGCGGTGTGATCCACCAGCTTATCGAACTCTCACAGTCACTGACCGCAAACGTGCCGAGCTCGTCTAACTGTTGCGCGCTGACCGGGTGCCCAAAGGTGACTCGCAGGCGTCCGGTTGTTTGTAATGCCGCATCGATAGGGCCGGTGTAGACCAGTTTGCCACGATTGAGTACAACGACATGCGTGCATATTTTGGCAACATCGCTGAGCTGGTGCGAGGAGAACAATACCCCTCGATGTCCTGAGCGGGACCGGATTACATCGAGTAACGCGCTTGCTTGCGTCGGATCAAGACCGTTCGACGGTTCATCGAGTATCAACAGATCAGGATCATGAATTAAGGCCTGAGCCAAGCCGACACGTTGTTGAAAACCCTTGGATAAGTGCCCGATGATGTGTTGGCGGTGATCCTGAAGGTCAAGGTCGGTGAGAATCTGTTGGGTCTGTTGCTTGGCAGCAGTCGGGTTGGCACCGCGCAGCCTTGCTGCATACGTGAGGAATTGCCCGACGCGCATATCGTCATACAACGGTGCCTTGTCGGGCAGAAACCCGAGCCGGGCCCGGCAATTAACCGGATCTTTGTTGGATGACACACCGGCAATAGTCACACTGCCACTGTCGGGCTGATGGACGCCAGTAATGATATTGAGCGCCGTTGACTTACCAGCGCCGTTTAACCCCAACAAACCGACAATATCACCACGATTGATCGTCATTGAGACATTGTCCAGCGAGCGGGTGGCACCTTGTGTTTTACACAGGTTCGATGCGACCAGCAGCTCAGTAGACATTGTTTTGTGCGAGGTCAGAATTCATGTTGTAAGCTTAGCGGTTTAGGGTCTTTTTTGTGAGGCATTGTGCTCGTTAACGGTCTACTCGATTTTTCATTACTCTCATTGGTCATCTGGACGCTGGTCAGTTGCCATATCACGCTCATGTCAGTCACCTTGTTTCTGCACAGAGCGCAGGCACACCGCTCGGTGGAGTTGCATCCTGTCCTGTCACACTTCTTCCGATTTTGGCTTTGGCTCACGACCGGAATGGTCACCAAGGAATGGGTGGCGGTTCACCGTAAGCACCATGCGCGCTGCGAAACCAGCGAAGATCCGCACAGCCCTATGACCTTTGGTATACGCAAAGTGCTGCTCGAAGGTGCCGAACTTTATAAAGTAGAGGCAGCCAATGACGAGACGCTGGCCAAGTTCGGTTTGGGTACGCCCAACGACTGGATCGAAAACCGACTATACAGCCGTTTTTCAGCGTTAGGCATCGTGTTACTCGCTGTGACTGAGTTTTTACTGTTTGGTATAGCTGGGATTGCCGTATTTGCGCTGCAGATGTTATGTATTCCGGTACTGGCGGCAGGCGTAATCAACGGCATAGGTCATTTCTGGGGCTATCGTAACTACGAAACCAATGACGCGGCCACCAACATCACCCCGGTCGCAGTTCTGATTTGTGGTGAAGAACTACACAACAACCACCATGCGTATCCGTCCTCGGCTCGGTTCTCTATGCGCCGCTGGGAGTTTGATATGGGGTGGGGGTATCTGCGACTGTTCAGTTGGCTGGGGCTTGCGACCATCAAGCGTGTGGCGCCGAATCCCGTTTTTGATCAGGGCAAGTCACTGATGGATCTCGATACCGTGAAAGCCATTATCAACAGCAAAATGCATGTGATGGAAAACTACGCCAGGCGTGTGATCAAGCCTGTGCACAAAAATGAATTACACGGTGCCAGTACGGTCGAGCGCGTCGCGTTGGCAAAAGCTGCAAAAGATCTCGTGCGGGCTGAGCTGTTGATGGATGATGCCGGGCGACAACGCTTGCAGGCAGCCTTGGGCGCCAGCGATACGTTACGCATTGTGCATGAGTTTGGTGATCAGCTGCAGGCTATCTGGAACTCGGCCGGCATGAGTCAGGAGCGATTGCTGCAGGCGTTGCAGGATTGGTGTAACGAGGCGGAAGCCACCGGTATTCAGCGCTTACAGGAATTTGCCGAGTCACTCCGAGGTTACTCGCTAAAGCCGGTTTAGCCACAACGTCCGGTGGGCTACTGCCGGACGACTCCCGCTGAACCGCAAACTCCAGTGCAAACACAGCGACAAGTCCGGGTTTATTGTGAGTTTAAGTCCGGGTTTATCGCGGTGTCGTCATCACGATAATTGTCACCGGCAATTCTATGTAAGCCCACAACCTGTGGTGTGAAAGACGGGCACAAAAAAGCCGCCCTGAAAGGCGGCTTTTGCAAAACCTGAGCGACGTGACGTTGTTGCTACAACCTCAAGCCTGGGCCTCGACGCTTTAAAGTTTCGATATGGCCGTTGTTACTGCAATTACTTAATTACTTGATTTTGGCTTCTTTGTACAGTACGTGCTTACGGACCTTCGGGTCGAACTTGGTCATTTCGAGCTTACCGGTCATGGTGCGTTTGTTTTTGGTGGTGGTGTAGAAGTGACCAGTGCCAGCGCTGGATACCAGCTTAATTTTGTCTCTCATCGCGAAATCCTCTGATTGCCCGGGTGGTTATGTGGCTCGGGTGATTATACTGCTTCGCCGCGACCGCGGATTTCAGCCAGTACAGTGTCGATGCCTTTTTTGTCAATTATGCGCATGCCCTTGGAAGACAGGCGGAGCGTGACAAAACGGTTTTCAGTGGCAACCCAAAAACGGTGCTGGTGCAGGTTGGGTAGAAAACGCCTGCGGGTGCGGTTTTTTGCGTGTGACACGTTGTTGCCGCTCATGGGGCGCTTGCCGGTCACTTGGCATATTCTGGACATCGTTGAGCTCCGATAGAGTCGTGAGCAGGTGGGTCCCTGCTGGTTAGCCTGCGAATATTAGCGAAACCCCCAGCAATGCGCAAGCCAGGGACGGAAAAAACTCTGTTGAGCCTGCTCTTTAGCGGACTCCAAAGACCCGTTCAGAGCGGATCTCGCAGTGTCTGCACAGCGAAGGCTCTCGTGTCCGGCCCGGTAGTCGACCGCTGGCGGTCGTGATTGGCTAGTGGGTCAGCCGCGGTGGCCATTACCGTAGCTTTCGCCGTGGCCATAGCGGTCGCCTGCCAGAACAGTCGTGGCCACAGCAGTCGCGAGCAGAACAGTCTCGGGCAGAGCAGTCGTGGACCAGAGCAGTCACGACCAGAGCAGTCGTGAACCAAAGGGTGTTTTGGATGCCGAGGCGCTGTTATCCGGTGCTGTCGGCCCACGTTTGTCGATAGTTAAGTGTGACCGGAGGATTCTTGACCGCGTCGACGAAATCAGTGGCGTATTGGTCGAGTTGCCCGTCGGTTAACAGCACACCGTCAAAGCCGCACTGGAAGGCGAGTTGGACCTGATCGGGTATCAGCTTGCCGCCGGCGAGGAGTGTGCCTCCGAATCCGAAACGGCCACGTAAGTGCCGGGCAAGTGAGAAGCCGCGTCCGTCTGCGGTTGTCGCAAATTCAATGATAATGGCATCGGTGTTGACGTCTGCCGCGGTGAGCGTGTCGGGTGGCGTATCGCCTGCCAGAGACACATTGGCAGGCGCCGGTGCTGCTGTCAGGTTGCCGGTAGGTTCAAGCAGGTGCATCAGCGGCATCCTCGTTGTAGACGGCCTGTTTAAAAGACTGTTTGCCGATGCGATCATAGACGTGCTCAAAGCTTTCATCGGGCTGTCGTTTGTCGAGGTACAGGTTGATGACACGCTCGACGACGTGGGGTACTTCGTCAGCCGAGACGCCGGGGCCCATCCGTTCGCCAATTCTGATATTGCCGTCAGCACGTCCACCCAGGGTGATCTGGTAGTTTTCGGTGCCGTTGCGATCCAGTCCAAGTACGCCAATGCTGGCGACATGATGATGCGCACAGGCATTGATGCAACCGGAAATATTAATGGTGACGCCATTCAGGTCTTTGCCGGTGTTGCGTTCGTTGGCTCGGATATGACCGGAAATAGATTGTGCAATCGGTATTGATCGGGCGGTAGCGAGTGCGCAGTAATCGAGTCCGGGGCATGCAATGATATCGGTTGGCAGATCAATGTTGCTCTCGCCAAGGCCAAGGGCATGGAGCGCTTGCCACAACTGTTGCAGATGCTGGCTTTGCACGTGCGGAAACACAATATTCTGGCGATGGGTAATTCTGAGTTCGCCGTGCGAATAGTGCTCTGCCAGATCAGCAATAGCGTTCATTTGTGCGCTGGTTGCATCACCGGGTATACCACCGGCTGGTTTCAGTGAAATAACCACAATAGAGTGTCCGTCAACCTTGTGTGGTTTTACATTAACCTGTTGCCAGTGATCAAATGCCGGTGAGCCGGTGTTGTCGTCAGCGGGTGGCAGGTTGGCATCACCAGTGGGGTAACGCACCGCCGAGAATCGTTGCATGATGTCGTTTAGCGTTGCACGTGCGTGGGCGAACGGTGCTCGATCAAGGCTGTCGAGTTCGGCATCGACGGTGGCACGAAAGTCCTCGATGCCGGTTTCTGCGAGCAAAATTTTGATACGGGCTTTGTATTTGTTGTCGCGTCGGCCGTATTGGTTGTACACCCGAAGAATCGCGTCGAGGTGTGGCATCAGCTCCTCCACTGACACTCCCGAATACAATAACTGTGCAACCTTGGGGGTGCGGCCTTGGCCACCACCCACCCAGATGTCAGTCACTGTCTGACCGTTCTCATCACGGAGTTGCAAGCCGATATCGTGCGCTTTGATCAGTGCACGATCATTGGAGGCACCTGTAATGGCAAATTTAAATTTACGGGGCAGGTAAGCAAACTCCGGATGCAGTGTTGACCACTGTCTGAGAAGTTCGCAGATCGGGCGAGGGTCTACCGCCTCATCAGCGGAAACACCGGCAAACGGATCACTGGTGATATTACGAATGCAGTTGCCGCTGGTTTGTATGGCGTGCATTTGTACCGAGGCCAGCACATCCAGAATATCGGGTGTGTCCACTAACGACAGCCAGTTGAACTGTATGTTCTGACGGGTCGTGAAGTGTCCGTAACCTTTATCAAACCGTTCTGCAATGGTGGCCAGTGCCCTGAGCTGGGTTGCAGACAACACGCCATAGGGAATCGCAACACGTAACATGTAGGCGTGCAGTTGCAGATAGAGTCCGTTCATCAGTCGAAGCGGTTTGAATTCATCTTCCGTCAGGCGTCCTGCAAGGCGTCGCTCGACTTGCTGTCGGAATTCAGCGCTGCGTTGTTCCACTAGCTGCTGATCAAATTCGGTGTATTGATACATGTGCGATCCAGATGTGTTCGGTGCGATTCAGGCTGGTGAGTCTGTTGTTGTCTGCGTTACATTCGTGTCGCAACGATGGCCAACAAGCCTGTCATTAACAAGTCGTTAGGCTTGAGTCTGTTGCCCGGGTGTTATTCGGTCAACCGGTTTTTGGCCAGCGACTGCTTGCGCTGTTATGAGCTGGCAAACCATGAGCCTGCCAACTGTGGGCTTGCCAACCATGATCTGGCCAACCATGATCTGGCCAGCAGCGGGCCGCAAAACCATTAGCCATTCAACAACCAGTAGCCAGCCAACTATTTGCCAGCCCACTATCAGCCAGCAAGACCGGCGATAATGGTATTGGGGTAGAGTGGTTTGCTGTCGGGCAGCACAGTGGGGCCACATTGTCGGATGAGTTCGCGAATGTGATTGGCGCGGCCTGTTGTATCGGTTGCTATCAAATAAGGCCCGACGACTTCGTTTTCCTGTTCACTGTGTTGCGCGACCAGTAATTGCTCGGCGGCTAATTGGTCATCGTTGATGACGCGCGCATCGGTCATGCATTCTGACCAGTTACTGCTTTCGGTTAAATACACGGTTCGACCGGTTTTTAACGAGTTGGCAACTACCAACGCGCCTTGGCCCGCTGCAATTGTTTTAAATTTATTGGACGACATAACAAATACTCCCGTTGCGGTATCGTTGTTCGATCTGAGTTTATGCGGCGGCGGTTTGTTCTTTATAAGGATCATCAACACCCAGTCGCTGGTGCATTTTGCTACTGGTGGTGGTGTATTGCAGACCGATTTTCTCGCCGGGATTCAGTCGCTCCTTGATCGCGAACGCGGCAAGAGCAGCTTCGTGAAAACCTGACAGAATGAGTTTCTTTTTACCGGGGTACCAATTGGTATCACCCACCGCGTAGATACCGGGCACTGACGTCTGGAAACGTTCGGTATCAACGATGATCTGTTTTTTGTTCATCTCGAGCCCCCAGTCTGCTATCGGACCAGGCTTTGGCGACAGGCCAAAAAATACCAGCAAGTGATCAAGGTCAACCCGACGCGTGATGCCATCGGTGGAGGTCACTTCAACCGCGGTTAATGTTGATTTGTTTTTGGCCGCATCCTGGTCGGACACGATGCCGGTGACATTCCCGGTTAAAAATTGCATGTCATAGTTATCGCAAAGCTCGCGCATTTTGGCGACACTCGCCGGTGCGGCCTTAAACTGCTCTGACCGATGTATCAGCACGACGCTGTTGGCTGTGGGCACGAGGTTAAGCGCCCAGTCGAGTGCGGAGTCTCCGCCGCCCAAAACCACAAGGTCACGACCGTCGTGCAGCCCAGGTTTTTTGACCGAATAAAACACTTGCTTGTTAACAAAGTCCGCGATGCCGTCAACTTTGAGTTTGACCGGTTCGAACGAACCAACACCTGCCGCAATAATGACCGAACGGGTTTTGAATTCGCTGCCAGTGCTGGTGGTCAGGTGGAAGTAGTCATCATCGAGACGGGTAACGTTGGTGACCTGACTGTTGAAATGAAAGACCGGATCAAATGGCGCAATTTGCTCCAGCAGGTTATCGATAAGCTGCTGGGCACCAATGGATGGCAGTGCCGGAATATCGTAGATCGGTTTGTCAGGATAGAGCTCGGTGCATTGTCCGCCAGCGCGGTCGAGTGTCTCGATGACGTGGGCACGTATGCCGAGTAAACCAAGCTCAAATACCTGGAATAGTCCGCAAGGTCCGGCTCCGATAATGACTGCGTCTGTTTCAATGGCCATACAGGGTCTGTTCTTAAAGTAGTTACCGTGTGTTGACGGCCATATTGGGATAAAATTTCATCGATTCCAATAAAATGTGAATATAATTGTCATATATTGTTCTAGAGGTTTAATATTCAGAATATTATTCGTACAATAGTGCTTTTGGCGGAATGACCCTGAAATGGCTTAATCGGGCTGTTGGACCACTGATTACCGATGGTTGGTGTCTGGTCAGGCGCCTGTCAATTTCACCACTGCCAGATCAGCAGACGCGAAGACAACTTGCGTCGCGATCGGTGATGTCCCGGCGGCACATTCGCACGGGCTTACACGCTCTTAAACACGCTGGAATGCTGTGGGACGCTCGAGAGCGGATTGGCAATACGATGAAGAGGGTGAAAACTATGCAACGCGAATTTGATGAAGCGGATCGTGCGGTGTTGGCGCTGTTGCAAAATGATGCGTCATTATCGACC
>CALDUO010000075.1 GCA_937923745.1 uncultured Granulosicoccaceae bacterium | reverse complement strand
GGCGAGATTAGCCGCTGCAATGTTACGTTGATAACCAAGCTCTGCAATCGCAGACTCAATTTTGACCCGCGATTTATCGGCAACACCACCGCGTTTGTTCACGAGCCTGTCGACAGTGGCATAGCTGACATCGGCCAGCCGGGCAACATCATGGAGCGTAGGTAGTGTCAATCTGCATTCCCCGAATTCGCCAGTGGTCATTAGTGATCGACTTCTTACGATCAAAACACCGTGCCACTCACAAACTATCAACAGATTTGCTATACGTCAATCATTTTTTGCCAGACGTCTTTCATTTTTTAATTGCCGAAAAAAAGCGGGTCTTGCGGGCGCGTACAGGTATCAGCCTGAGAGTGAAGCGTTATTTTTTGGGGTCTACTGCAATGGCGTTGGGCACTGAGCCTGCCACGCGGGTTGCAGCCGGGGAACTGGGAGGATGCGGGCTTTGGCTGGCGTTTAGCCCCGCCTGAAACGCCTGACCTTTCTCGGCCAGTGGCTGACTGTCGTCGAGTATCAGCGACGCTGGTGCGTTGGGCAGTGAGCTCACCAACGACAACAGCACTGACGACAGGTACGGCAGGCTCTGTACACACAACAACGTGATCCAGAGACGGGTGTCTGCCAGATAGGTGTCATCACGAAGGCCAATAAAGCCTGCAGACAACAACAACGCAACGGCCAACAAACACTCCTCTCTGACCGCTTGAAACGATGTCAGAATTGAGTGTGTATCGGCTTGCTTGGGTGTTCTGAAAAAACCAACCCCGTTGTCCACCATCCCGGCAAGCATCGCTCGCGCAATAGTGTGTGACACTGCAAGTCCTGCGATCACCGCTGCCATGCTTTGGCGCAAGCCTGCTTTTAATCGGTACCGATACAACATCAGCATCTTGCACAATTTAAACACAAAAAATGCAAGTGGCAGCGCACTGAGCAACGCGGCCGGTGGCGTAATGAGATGCGGCACCAGAATTAACGCGACGGAAAACGCGATGGCAAACAGATTAAACAACAGGCTTAATGCATCAGATATCCATGGTAACCAGCCTGCCAAAAAATGAAACCGCTGGCCTGCGGTGAGTTTCGAGCGGGTGAATACGCCAAGCTGTCTTGCGTGCTCACGCAATATACGCATGGAACCATAGGCCCATCGAAACCGCTGCATACGATAATCATGGAAAGTATCGGGCATCAGGCCACGACCGTATGAGGTTGGCACATACACCGCACGATGCCCTGCTTGCAGAATTTTCAGGCCGAGCTCTGCGTCCTCGGTAATACACCACTGTGACCAACCGTCTACTTCGGCCAGCGCACTGCGCCGCACCAATGTCATGGTACCGTGCTGAATAATCGCGTTACGGTCGTCACGGTTTATCATGCCAATACCGAAGAACCCGGCGTACTCACAATAGAGCATGGACTTAAACAGGTTTTCATCGGCATCACGGTAGTCTTGTGGCGCTTGCACGATAGCGATGTTGGTGTCGTCGAACAACGGAATGCAATCGGATAGCCAGTCAGATTTAACCATGTAATCACTGTCGATCACCGCAATGATGTCAGCGTCGTCTGCCGTATGCTCGAGCGCATAGTTAAGTGCACCGGCTTTAAAGCCTGCCAACGATTCGACATGATGAAAATAAAACGGTGCACCCTGCTTTGCACACCACTCGTGCACCGGCCTCCAGGTCTCTTCACTGTCGGTGTTGTTGTCAATAACCAGCACTTCGTAATTGGGGTAGTCCAGTCGCTGAAGCGCTTGCAGGGTTTTTATGACCAACGATGGGGGTTCGTTGTGAATAGGCACATGGACCGACACTTTTCGTGAGACAGCAAATGCCGCTCCTGTGTCTGCGTTTAGTACCCTATTCGCAGGTTGACCTGCTATCTGTTCAGTGGCCTTATCGTGAGCCTGCTCATTAGCCTGATCGCTTGACTCTTCCCTGGGCTGATTAACAGCGGCGGGTTTGGGCCTGCCCGCGGTGGTCATACGCTTTTTTCGCCATAACGTTTCAGCCCACTCGTGAGCCTCTACCGCAAGAGCGACAGCAACCAAACACACGCACAACAGCAAAACCATAGCAATAATGACTTCTGGCCCGACCAAATAGCGACTGAAATAACTGTGCAGATGCCAGACAAGAAACCCGGACAACCCAAAGGCCACAACCACCAGGAACGTTTTGCCACGAACACGCAAAGCACTGCTGTCACGCAGCAACACCATGGTCATCAGTGCTGCCATCAGTAATGTTGCCAGTATGAGCGGCAACGAATGATTCACCGGGGTCAGTGATTGTTTATCGAACGTATGTTTGGGTTGACGCGATGCATCATAAATTCCCCAGTAACGACCTACTTCACCCTCTTGGATTTTCCACGGCTGATCAAACGCCTCCATCACAAAGTATGGCGCACGCTCCGCCTGTGCCAGTTCCAGAAAGTGGCGCATGAAATAAGCTTGGTTAAACGATGACGGTACCGAGTCGAGATACTGACGACCGGCACTGGGCCAGCCGACCTCTCCCAGTAATATGGATTTATCCGGATAGGTTTGCTGCAACTGTTGGTAACGGCTAATGACGTATTCGGGTGCGGCGTAAACCGAAATACCTTCCCAATAAGGCAAGACGTGCGCAGTGATAAAGTCAACGTGGCGCGCAAGCGCCGGGTTCTCCAGCCAGATGTCCCAGGTTTCGGCGACAGTGACGGGGATGTTGTCAACAATGCGGCGTACTCGCTGGATGTAATTAACAATCTCAAACGCGGTCAGCTCCCGACGAAGCAGCACCTCATTACCGACAACTATGCTTTTCACCTGAGCATTAAACGATGGAGCGATCTCGGCAAGGCGCTTGAGTTCCTGCTCGTTACGGGCTCTGTCGGCACTGAGCCAAACACCTACGACAACATCAAGTCCGGTCTTTGAGGCCAACTGGGGGATGTCGCCCAGCACACCCTCGACCGAATAGGTACGAACCGCTCCGGCACTTTCGTCGATCAGGGTCAGGTCTTCGAGCACCTGCTCCTCGCTCGGAAAGCTGTCAATGTTTCGTGGGGACTGGTGGGTTCGGAAGGGCGAGAACGACACCCCGTTGAGGGTTTCGGGCCACGCAGGCACAGACACCGGGCGGTTTAGCGCAAACGCGAGCAACACCAGCACGGCACCAGTCACGGTGAAGGCTACTATTGATGTTTTGTCGGGTCTGGCCACTGTTTGAACGTTGCGTGTGTATAAGTGAGTTAGCTTGTCGTTCAAGCAATAATCATCACCGAACTACTGTTTCAGATTCTATTGTGTGAGAGAAGTTTCAATCAGGGGCAACGGATCCTCGTATACCGTCGCCAGCAGCCCCCGCACTGATTCCATCGGTAGCCCCTCTGCTTTGGCCAAAGGCCGCATACCATCGTTAAAATACTGCGCCGGCAGCCGCTCCAACAGCTCAGGCGAGGCAGATACTATATGCATGGGCACCTCGGACGACGGGGCCCAGCCGTCGATAACGCTGGCAGGCTGGTGGTCGCCAACCAGTATAAACAGCCCGTCATCGGCGAATCGGGCCAGATATTCACCCAGAAGCTTCAAGGTTTGATCGAGCGATTTGCCGTATGCGATACGCACTGGAGCAGGCTTTGCCCAACTGTGAGTCTCGCCATGGCGCTGCGTGCCGTCGAACACGCTGCCGTCAGTCACGTTCTCCCATGGCTGGTGGATCGGTAGCGGCCCCCACGGCGCGTGGGAATCCATGAGCCCAATGTGCGCCATTAACGGACGCTCGGCGGTGCCACGCACCTTGTTTTCAAACGCGGTTAACGTGTATTGGTCGGGCATGGTGACGTACCCAAACCCTTCCCCCTGATACTCCAACGCATCACGATCATAAAACCTGTCAACCTGATACCACTCGCCTTCGACCCATTTTACGCCCTTGACCACCGGTAGCAACACCGCAGTCTCCCACCCTGCGTCACCAAACAGCACCGGCAGTGACTTGCGATCGGATGTGATCAGCCGATCGAATCGCGCATGATCAGTTAACGGCAAACCGGACGACACTGTGGCATGGGCAAGCCAGCTGCGCCCCCCACGAATGGGAGAGTCGACCCACGCGCTTTTGACCGCCAGACCAGCCTCAAGAATTTCGGATTCAACAGATTTCAGCCGAGCGTCAGCCATGTCGGCAAACTGCTCACTGTCAATAAACGTGCGACCGTAGGACTCGATAAACAGGATGACCACATCGCGTCCCTGTAACGCGCTGAAGGTGGGTGCTGCATCTGCCACGGGATCGGTCGCCAGCAGTTGTGTAAATTCTGCCTGGTCCTTGATTTTTTTGTGGGTGTATTCGATACGGGATTTGAGCTCGTCAACACTGACCATACCCACGTGATAATTTTTTTTGTGTCGCGCCTCCAGCCCCATCACACCGGCACCCACCAGCGTCACTAGTCCGGAGGCCACCAGCGCGCGGCGACGGGCCGGTGTCGACAAATACGCCAAACGCCCCAACCCGCGGTACAAAAATACCGCAATCAACAGTAGCAACAGGATACTGAGTGCAACCAGCCCCAATGCCTCGGTCTTGCCCAGCGTTTTGGCTGTCAATGACCAACCTTGAGTGACCAGGTGCCACTCAGCGATGGGATTAAACGCACGCCCAAAGGCAGTGCGTGATATCAGGTCACCCACCCGAAGCAACAGCAACAACGATAGAAAACCAATCAGCACCAGCCGCGCCAGCGCAAAGATCTTGCCGCGCAACAGCAGCAAAACAAAGACACACAGCGGTGCTTCGAGTGGCAGATAGAGCCAGTGTTCAGGCACCAGCTGCGAGGGCTTGCCCGGAAAACGCAACAATACCGTCAATAACACCAGAGCCGCGATGAGCATGACAATGGCAAATGTTGAGCGTTTGGGGGTGTGCACTGATTGGGGCTGAAGGCTATCGGAGGTGTCGGGCATCATAATGCTGCTAGGATTCGGTTAAGGCAGTGCGCTTGTTCGTGACGTCAGTCGTTGCGGCTGACGACTCGGCGAACCGTGTCTTCAGCTACCTCCTCCTTCGACCCAAATGCCAGATTTTGCCTTTATTGTTGTGTCACGCAAATGCGCTAAACCGCGTCAATAATGTACCACGGTTCAGGGTTTCGTTTAGTAGCATTTGGTCATGTTTTGACCAGTTTTCGGTTGATTTTTGGATCCTGTTTGTTTGCACTATTTGTGGCGAGTTCCGAGCCAGCCGTGGCGCACACGTTAGCTCCGTCCAGGTGGTTACCCGAGGCCCGAACGCGATAGGCGCTCGGGCTTGATTCACGGATGTCGTTCTTGATTACGGCGCAAGCGATATCCCGGCATCGCTTTGCCGGTTAAAACGAGCCTAGCTTGGCAGACCGGTGTTCAGCAGGGCTTCGATTTCTGCCGACTGGGTACCGGCAATGATACGCCCCAACTCCTGATCGCCTTTCAGGAGCAACAACGTGGATCTGCGCGGAATGTTACGTGACGTCGCCACTTCCGTGGACCCATATTCATCCCAGTCTACTCTGATGAACGTGATGTGCTCGTCAAGCGCGGGGTTTGCCTTACGCAGATCAGCGATAACGCGCTCCTGGCGCTTGCAGGTGCTGCACCAGTCGGCGGCAAAATCCACCAACACGGTCTCACCAGCGGCAAGCTTCTCTTCAATCAGCCCCGGCACATAGTCGAGTGTTTCGCCTCCAGCGGCCATCACTACAGACGGTGCTGCCAATGCAACAGCGGTGCACATCAGAAAGTGTCTTCGATTCATGAAGCGTATCTCCAGTATTCAATTTAAAATGATTTGTGACTGAAAAAGCGGGTTAAAACCTGACCGACAGATCCTGAAACCAATAGGGCAACACATCAACAAGCCAGCCTTCAAGCCGGTGATGTAGTTTAAAAAAGATCATCAGGCCCACCAGCAAAAATGTGATACCCAGAATTGGTTTGGCTTTTTCAGCCAGCCCTTGCAACTTGTCCTTTCGTTTACGAATGGCCTGCCCGGTGCCGTATCCGAGCACGACAATGACTGTCGAAATACCAAGCCCGAAGCTCAGCATAATCAAAAACGCCCAACCCAAATTCTGGCCTTGACTCGCAAGCGATATCGCACCACCCAGTGTCGGGCCAATACAAGGCGACCAAACCGCCCCAAGCAACACGCCGCCAAGAAACTGCGTCTTCAGTGAACCATCGCCACTGGACCCCTGCACCGAAGACAGCATGCCGTCTGCACCGGAACCCAACGATGCCGTTGCCGTGGCAAATGACTCGTTAAACTTGGGGACCAGCAGAATCAGCCCAAATACGATCATCATCACCGCCCCAATCTGAGCCAGCACCTGCTCGGTCAGCCCAATGCTGTGACCAATTGTCGCGACCACCATCCCAAACGTCACAAACGACACACAAAGCCCGGCCGCAATAGCCAGCGGCCCATGTCGACCGGCCTGCAACGCGGACGCCAAAATAATAGGCAGCACCGGCAACACACACGGGTTAATCAGCGTGAGCAGGCCTGCAAGATATCCGAGTAATAATTCCATCGAATCACGGAGTCCGGAAACCGGAAAAAGTTCCGCTCAGGGATTTAAGAATCTGCCACCGGCAGAGGCCACAGGTGGCGCTGTCAGACGCATCTGAAGGCTATCACCGGCACTACTGACAATCAGCGTTGATTACCATGCACTTGACCCCGTGACACTACTCCATACTGACTCCCGTGATTACAATCGACGGTCTGTATTTGAGCAACCAAAATTACACACCGAAGGCATCACCACAGATTATTTCGCGGTCCGCACGAACATAAAGAAAAAACGCGACGAAAATTCCCGCGCCTGACGTGCTTAATATTTAAAAGTAAGTACCTCTGTATTTCTGAAGTGATAAATACCACAAACCATCAAATATAATTCGATGTTGGAACAGTAAGAAGTTGACGGTTGTAAACCTTAGCTCCCCTTCGTTTGTTTCAATCCATTATGACGAATTGAATTTTCTGTAACAGCTTAAATCGCTCGCGTCATTATTCGCTTTTTTAGATTTAGTCACGCATGCCGTTATCACCCATAACAACAGGTTATTATGGATTTAGGCATGGAACAAAAGATCCGGAACTATATTTCAATCTGCTTGGCAACCTCACTGCTGATTCTGACGGGTTGCGGTTCGTCAGATAGCAGCCCAGAGCCTGCAGCAGCTACACCTGAAGTGCTGGAGCTCGACTGGGGACGTTATGGACCTTTCGATGAGTTGTCCACTGCAGCGCGTCAATTGTACCCAGGCAAAGTGGAAGCAGGCGACGTCACCGCAGTCTCAATTTCGCATGTTGTCGAATCGATAACGCAAGGTTTCTTCAGCCAACCGGAGAATTTAGCCTCTGCTAAAACGCACTCTGGCAGACGGGCAGTAAAACCTGCCACCCTCTTTGACGGAAGTGTACTGGATACATCGGGGGACTTTTGGAACTGGGCAAGCTCAATCGGCAATAGTTGTAGTCGAAGTAACGGTGAGGTAAATATTTATCATCTTGAGCCCAAGAGTAACACTCAGCGAATTCATCTTAAACTCGTGGAGTACAAGTCTTGCACCATCAACGACATAACCCTTGACGGCTACGTGTATATTTCCAGCGACAGAGAAAACCCCACCTCAGGCGAATATTATATTGCTTACGACGGGTTGGATATAAGCTCATCTTATACAGATTTTCGGGTAATCGGCTCAGCCTCTGTTAAAAATAGCAGTGCGTGCAATGCAGCCAAGAGTGTGAACAGCACACTCTATATTGAAAATCAAATCGCCGTAGGCCTCGCTCCCTTTAAAAGCGTTTTGCTGGAAGATTTCACTTTCGAGTGGCGTGACGGCATTAAAAGCAAATGCGATGACAGTGCAGAGTACCTGGCTAGCGAAAACTCAAAATTCGACTTTAATACATTCAATGGTGACGTTTATCTGGGTCACTCAGGAAAATACAGCATAGAAACAGAGCTGGGTATGTCGCGGCACTATGATATGCGCTATCTCACTACTGCCGAGTATTCACCTGAATTTCTGGAACTACAGAATAGGCCTATGAATATATTTGGTGCAGATAACTACACAGCATCCTTCAATTTTGAATGGTCAGGATTATCGCTCGACGGCCCAGCCGAGAGCAGCGAATTTTTACCGGAAGAATATTTTGCTGTTATCGAGATAACACCACCTGATAATGGAGACGTAGAAGTCTATCGATCTACCTATAACGACTACCAGGACGGCGCTATGTCTGATCTGACTGATCTTGATCAGGATGATATGCCAGACAGTTGGGAGTACCTGCACTCACTATCTGTTTACACGTTACCGACAGAAAATGTTAACCAATACGAAGATTGGGACGATTTTGACCTTGATGGCCGTAAAGATTTAGAAGAGTACCAATCGCTGAGCAGAGTAGACCACAAAGACCGCGAATATCTCTCCAGTGATTACGCAGTGGCTGCAACCGTCACACATAGCAACACCGTGAATGGATACCCGACGATAGCCGCAACTGCAGACGTCAGCAGACACAAATATGACATCCGTGCAAGACACGTAACGCTTAACTTGGCACTCAGCACAGGGTACGAATGGAGAGCAGACAACCTCGCACAAGGCTGCACCATTCAGGAGGACAACCGAAGCAATCTGGACTGTGATGATTCAAGTTTCAATTTTAGCGACAAAGGCACCACAGACAGTTTCGAATTCTACATTGAGACAGTCGACTACACTGTCCCGGAAGTCACCGTTACCGCGACCATTTCCAGCACAGCGTTTGACCGGGACACCTCAAACAATGTGGCAACTGCAAGTGCCGAGATTATTCTGGGCGAATGAATTCTGGGCGAATGAATTCTGGACGAATGAATTCTGGGCGAATGAATTCTGGGCGAATGAATTCAGCATTACTGATACTCACTACTTTGGTCGCTTTAGCTGCACGATACAGCGGGTATCCGGGTAAACCAAAACGCTTAGCGGACCGCCATCGCTGGAAAAACGGGCCCAGTCGTTTTTTATCTACCGTGGTGCCGGAGGCTGGCCCTCAAAATGTGGCAGGCCTGGATCCAAATACGCCCAACTTGGCGCTTCGGCCGTCCAAATGATACCGTCTACGACCACCTGCTCTGCGTCATCAAGCGTCCCCGCTCTGATAACTATTATGCCCGGCCGCTCTTCGGCTTCGCTAAACAGGTGCACGCCACACTCCGGGCAAAAACGCCGATGCATTTTATTGCCATCATCTGCGGTGCTCTGATAGTCCTTTAATTGACCGTCAACAACAACCTCTTCGACAGGAAACGCCATATTGATGGTGGCGTTGCCTGACGCCAAGGACTGACAAAGATTGCACCAACACGCACGTGTCACCATCGGACTCACACCAGCTGTATACCGGACAGCACCGCACAAACACCCACCATGTATTTTTCCCATCATGCACCTCCCCAGTACGACTATTAGTCAGCTATCTGTAACACGTTTAAAACCGCGCAACAACAAGGCAGCTGTTACAAGGCCACTTGTCTGAGTATCTACACAATCAGATAGGTGACAACAACAATGGTAACAACAAGAAACAGAAGGTATATCCAACAAAGAGCCAAATAATTCTGCTGCGCATTCGAATAGTCTTCATTCGAACTGCCAAATTCCTTTAATTGTTGTTTGTATATAATTTCCTGAAGCTTGTGCATACCCATTTGCCGCTGTGTCTCTCGGCGCTGAGCTTCCCTGTCTGCTTTGGCTCTTCGAAGCTCACCTATGTACACGAGTACCGCAGTCACACACCCCACAACTGATGTGATCAGTGAGATTGTCTCTGTGTTTACAAGGCTAAATGGCATAACCGCAGTATAAGAAACCTGCCAAAAAGCCAAACGTGAAATACATCACATCTCCACGTCGACTTAACGCAACATGGTCACACTTTGACGTTTTCGCTACTCCCGTCACACGCGAAATAAAGAAAAGACCAATCTTGTCAATTTTATGTCGCACCAGACAGTGTAGGCACAAGATAAAAGCAGACACAGTACTACATTTACAGCGATTAATTTTTTAGGTGCATGATCTCTCTACTATCTGGACCATGAGCCGATAGATACTTTGCGCAAAGAACTCTTCTCTAATTAAGGACTGTATCCCTGACAAGTACCGTATGAGCACGATATTCGACTCAAGAAAATACATTGTCCTGTTCACAACAATAGCATTAGCGCTTATTCTGTGGCTCACTATTTCCTTTTGGATGCACGCCTATACTCAGCGCAATGACGCACGTAATATTCAGTCAGCCAGTATCGTAGAAGACCAATTATTCGAACTCGCCAACAGTTTGTCTACAGAACGTGCGCTGATGTATCAGCTTGTCAGCGCGAGAATGCTTGATCAGACCAGATTACAGCTATACAAAGATAACATTAAGAAAACCGAGGCACTGTATACCGCTTCGGTTAACACCAACCACCAATCAGTCACTAAAGCTGCAGCAGTGGCCACTCGCACAGGCGCACTGCCCGACCTACAGGACTCGCTTTTAGAGGTCAACAAGCAGTACACGTACATTGAGGAGCTACGCGCGTTGACGCTTGAGCATGTTGAAATGCCATGGAACAATCAACGTACCACATCCGGAATGGCTCAGTTTAAGCAATACTCAGATCTCATAGAGTCTGTTGGGCACTTGCGAGAGGACATCCACTTTATAACAACGGCATCAAACTACGGATTCGCTTACCAATCCAGCCTGAAAAACTCTGCGTCAGACATCTTTGAGACCACCGCTCAAATTGAATCGCTACTGGAAAGCGTTCTGTTACTGAAACAATCCAGCGACACTAACATTAACACCTCAGAGCATGCCACTATGCTCATTGGGTTAAATAGATTGGTAGAATTATTCTGTAACGATATAGAACGCTTAAACAATCGGATTGGCCTCGACAGCAACAACAGCGAATTGGACGCTAGCGCCGCAAGAAGTTATGAGCGCGGGTATAGCGAGCTAAGCGCTCGTTTCATGACGTCTCTTGCGACCAGTGACATTCTGGAAAATGATCTCGTAGATTGGCTTGCTGCAGCGAAGGCATTACATCAGTTGGTTGAAACACTGTACGAGAACTCGGCAGTGTCTATGTTAACAGCCGTCCGCAACGTAGAGAAAAAAGCCACAATAAACCTGATTATCGATACGGCACTGGTACTCTTATGCCTGCTGATTGCTGTCGCCGCCATCCTGTATTTCAAAAGAATTCACAGGCAGGCACACCAGGATGAACTCACAGGCCTGAGTAACCGGCGCCAATTTGCAATCGACCTTTCTCACTCTATTGAGTCAGCACAAGACTCTGAGCAACACATTGCGCTTCTGGTGATAGATTTGGATCGCTTCAAATACATCAACGACAGCATGGGGCATGCAGTTGGTGATCGCTTGTTACAGGAAGTCGCACGTAGGATAAAAACGATTTGTGGCACAAATGACTACACGGCTCGACTGGGTGGCGATGAATTTGCGATTTTGAAACCATGTACGCCAGACACTAACATTATGGATTTCGCAGAAACCGTTCGCCAAAACCTGGCAGCCCCGTTTCATATTGATGGAGGCGTTCTGCAGATTGGCGGCAGTGTCGGCTTCAGCCGCTACCCTATCGACGCTCAATCATCGAAAGAACTCATGAATACCGCTGATTTATCGATGTACTGCGCCAAAAATGCCGGCAGAAACAAGATAGTGTCGTACGACACGGATCTTGCAAACGCTTATGATCTGCGTGTTGCCACAGAGGCAGATTTACAGACCGCACTCCGCGAACGCCAGTTCGAACTCTACTTTCAACCCAAGTTTAATCTGTCACTGGGCAAGGTAGATTCCGTAGAGACTTTAGTGAGGTGGTGTCACCCCGAACGAGGTATGGTCCCGCCCGATCAGTTTATCCCAATCGCCGAAGAATGTGGTTTGCTGCCAGAACTGGGTGGGTGGGTATTGAGCGAGTCGTGCAGGCAGGCATCCCAGTGGTTACACAAAAATAAATCCCCACTCAGAGTGGCAGTTAACGTATCAGCAGAACAGTTTTTACAGCCAGAATTTGTACAGGAAGTTCTGCAGTGCCTCATACAACACAACCTACCGGCACAGTACCTTGAACTGGAGGTCACTGAGAGTGTTGTCATGGCCGATATAGACACTGTCGCCAGCGCCCTGAATACCTTCAAATCCCACGGCATCAAAATAGCGCTGGACGACTTCGGCACCGGTTATTCATCCTTGAGTTACCTGCAAGACCTGCCCCTCGATACCCTGAAAATTGATAAGTCCTTTATTCAAAAATTGGAAACTGGCAACCAGCAACACGAATCAATCACCGAGGCCATTACCGATCTTGCAAGAAATCTCGGACTGGACACAGTAGCTGAAGGCGTCGAAACCGACGAGCAACTCTCCCGCGTTGAAAACCTCGGCATTTCATGCGTTCAGGGTTATTACTACTCAAAGCCTGTTCCCGCTGGTGATATCACTCAGGTTGTTTTGAACATTAATAAAACCGGATAACCTTCTTAGCCTAGAACTAGCGGCCATATTTCGTCTATAAACTGCGCTATTGTGTTTGTAAATTTCGGGGAATATTGAGCGGACTAATTTGAGGCGCAGGCATAGGGTGGCGTTGTAGTATTTCTGCAGGCAATTTCGGCGTTACCATTTGACGCGGAACAATAAACTCATAAACACTCGTAGGCTCATTGCCTGGACTTTCCACAACCTTTGGCGCCGATTTAAAAGACTCCCTCTGTTCAAATATTGCAGCCAATAACACATTTCTTTCCTCTTCATTTATACCATCAGCTGCAAACATGATATCGAAGGATCTTAATATAATCGTAAACTCTGGATCTTGGGAGACATAATCGCTATAGAGACTTGTAGCGGTGCTTGTTTTCCAAAGCAGCGAAGGATCAATCTTGATCTTAACACCCAGCCAAAGCCCCGAAAGAAAGAAGATAGAAAATATACTGAGCTGACTTCCGATAAATATGGCCCTGTCTTTTCTACTTTCACTATCTCTTTCTGCTGTAGCCTCCTTTCCAAAAACTACATACAGATTTCCACCGGCAGTTGCAAGCGCAAACAGAAGCGGCAATAGTACAGCCACTACAGGACTAGAAGACAGTCCAGAGATAAATCCAATTGTAAGCGCCATCAATCCAAGTCCAAAGACAAATGCTATCATCGCAGATTCCTCCTTTGCGTTTTCAGTTATTAATTATCATCAATTAATTCATGGGCAATCAGCTGTAGCCACAACTTTTCTGGCTTCGAATTTCACTATAAAATTTCGCAATCCCTACCCACTTGTTACTTCAACTACACAGTTTTCGTTACCGCCTTTTATTACTTAGCGCCTTGTTCCAGTCGCATAAAAAATAGTAAATATGACTGCAAACATAGACTCGCGTCAAGCGAGTAAAATTTGAAATACTAAACCAAGCATTACGCAGAAAACTGTAGAAAGTATCCTTTGATTACTCGTATTTTCTTCCGTTTCATGTGGGATAGAATAAATTTTCTGTCATGAGATCGTTTAAAATTCTTCATATAAATCATATAAACCAAACACGTCCCTGCGCCTCTTTCACTGGCTGCAGAGCAGCCTTAAAATTATCAAAGAATCAACGTTTTCTACATCATTTGCATACTGAATTGAATACAAGAGTGGCCGAAAAGCATTGCTAAACGCTTGTTAACCTCAGACATCTCCGTAAGGCCTATTTTGCACAAATCACTGAGTTACGCACCCTAATCGGGACAGGCGTTGTGCAATTTCACACATACCAATAGAAATTTCTGACATGCCAGTCGGTAGACTGCTGGCTGTAGCGTCGAGTTAAGTTGTCTTTGGAATTTTTTCTTGGGGAATTCGTGATGCAAGGCGCGGCGGAGTGAATGCCTCAGCAGAGGGCTGAGCACCGCGAGCCTGTCAATTTGCCGGGGAGTTAAAACTGAAGAGAAGGAAAAGCCACCCGAACCATGTCAGGCGGCTTCGAAGAACTTTTAAACTTACGGACGCTCGGCTGTTGCCAGCGAGCCGTCTTGGGACGAGAAGTATTCTGCGAGTGCTTTGATTTCTGCATCAGACAGGTTGGTGGCAAAACCATTCATGATGGCGTTTTGCCGGTCGCCTGAGCGGTATGATTTTAGGGCTTGCACGAGATAGCTTTCGTATTGTCCGGCCAACTTGGGGTTGGTGGGGACGGTGGAGTTGCCGTCGGCACCGTGGCAGGCTGCACAGGTGTTGGTCAGCGCTTCAAGGTCGACTTCATCGGCGGCAAATGCTGCGGTCGATACGGTACCTGCGAGGGTCAGCAGCAATGCGGGTAGTGTTTGTTTGAGTGTTGTCATGATCATTCCCCTATTGCTCCATTGCTGCAAAGTACGCAGCGATGTCTTCGATGTCCTGATCACTCAGAAGACCTGAGTTGGCCTGCATGGTCTGGTGCTTTCGCTGACCGTTACGATAGGCCTTCAGGGCTGCAACAAGGTAAGTTTCGTGTTGACCGGCGATTTTCGGCACGTGGTAGGTCGGGTAGACGTTCACGTAGTGTTTCACGCCATGGCAACCCAGACAGGTGTACGCTTTCTTTGCACCGGCTTCAGCATCACCTGCTGCCAATGACACCGTTGATACAGACAGTGCAGCCGCCGCAACGACGCCAGTCAGTATCGAGACGGCATTTCGCGCCGTAAATAGTTTCATGTTCAGATTCCGGATAGTTATAACTGTGCGAATTTTACCTTCCCGAACCTATCAATGTGTGAGGAAGGTTGTTTTCAATCTGGTGTTTGTTACCGCCACCTCGCCGCTCACCTGGGGCTTTTTGCCACGGCGTTCGTGCGGCTTCTCGCTGCGACGTTTAGTCGCCGGTCGCAGTTGCTGTTCTCGTTAAGTGCAGGTAGCCGCGCCAATTGCCCGTCAGCTCTCCGTTGCCCGGGTTTGATCAATTACCCGGGTCATGTATTACCTGGGTTATTTTACGTGCCTGGTTACTGAGACGCCCCGCGCTCGTCAGGCAGGCGCTTCACATTTGAGCCTTCACAGACCTTCCCGGAAGCACGTTGTACCGCAGAGGTGCCCTTGAAAGCGTCGTTAACCGAAGTCTAGCACTGAAGCCTGCGACCTGCATGCCCTGCTGCGCATGCCGGACGGGTTTAGCTTTCAGATGACTGATGCAGCGCAATAAACATCTCGTTCATACGCTTTACAAATCCCGCGCCATCCTCAAGTTGTGCGCCATCGGCCAGCATGGCCTGATCGAGCAGAAGCTCCGACCAGCTCGCAAAACGGTCTTCGTCAGACTCCTGATCCAGCAGCTTCAAAATCGGGTGGCTCGCGTTGAACTCCAGGATGGGCTTGCTACCGGGCACGTCGTGGCCTGCTTGCTTCATGAGTTGCTGCATGTGCAGCGCCATTTCATGTTCACCCAGTACTACGCATGCCGGTGAAGAAGTCAGGCGTTGCGACGGACGCACGTCCTCGGTTCGCTCACCGAGCACACTTTTCAGTCGCTTGGTCAGTGACTCGACATCGGCGTCTTCGGCATCGTCGTCTTTCTTGGTTTCAGTGCCGACGCCTTCGAGGTTAAGCTCACCCTTGGCAACAGACATAAACTGCTTGCCATCAAACTCGTTCAGGTAACCCATCATCCATTCGTCAACACGGTCGTGCATCAGCAGCACTTCAATGCCACGATCGGCGAAGATTTCGAGGTGCGGGCTGTTTTTGGCGGCAGTGTAGCTGTCGGCGGTGATGTAATAGATTTTGTCTTGGCCAGGCTGCATACGCACGATGTAGTCGGCAAGGCTCACCAAATCGCCGGGCTTGTCGCCTTTCGTGGAATCAAATCGGTAGAGTCCTGCCACCTGCTCGCGGTTGGCAAAATCTTCGCCCGGTGCTTCTTTGAGCGCACGGCCAAACTCATTCCAGAAATCAAGGTACTTCTCGGGTTCTTTCTCGGCAATGCCTTCGAGAAGTGACAGTATCTTTTTGACCGAACCACCACGAATGGATTCAATGGCTTTACTGTTCTGCAAAATCTCACGCGAGACGTTCAGCGGCAGGTCGTTGGAGTCAACGAGGCCACGTACAAATCGCAGGTATCGCGGCATGAGCTTTTCAGCTTCGTCCATGATAAACACGCGCTGCACAAAGAGCTTGACCCCACCTGCACGGTCCATTGATTCGTAGAGGTCAAACGGTGCCTTTTTCGGCACATACAGCAGCGTCGTGTATTCCTGGTTACCTTCGACACGGTTGTGTGTCCACGCTAACGGGTCTTCGTAGTCGTGGCAAATTTGCTTGTAAAACGCCTGGTAGTCCTCGTCACTGATCTCGGACTTCGGTCGTGTCCAGAGTGCAGAGGCCGCATTGATTTTTTCGAGCTGAGGTTCCGGGGTCTCGGGTTCCTTATCGTCCTCGGCGTCGTCCTCATCTTTCGGAAGTGGTGCCGGGTTTTCCTCGTACATCATGATCGGGAACGTAATGTGATCAGAGTACTTTTTGATGATGCCGCGCAGACGCCAGCCGCTTAAGAATTCGGTGCTGTCGTCTTTAATGGACAGCACAATCTCGGTGCCACGGCTTTCTTTGGTGGTGTTTTCAAGCGTGTATCCGCCGGTACCGTCGGAGACCCAACGGGTGGCAGAATCGGCCGGATCTCCCGCGCGACGGGTGGTTAGCGAGACCTTGTCAGCAACCACAAACGCTGAATAAAAACCAACACCAAACTGGCCAATCAGTTGTGCATCGGCAGCCTGATCACCCGACAGTGATTCCAAAAACTGCTTGGTACCCGACTTGGCGATGGTACCGATGTTACCAATCACCTCGTCGCGATTCATGCCAATGCCGTTATCAGTTACCGTGATGGTTTTGGCATCACTGTCGTACTGTACGGTCAGTTGCAGCTCGCTGTCGTCTTCGAGCAGACTGGCGTCAGCGATAGCTTCGAATCGAAGCTTGTCGCAGGCATCCGACCCGTTCGAGATCAGTTCGCGAAGAAAGATTTCCTGATTGGAGTACAGGGAGTGGATCATCAGCTTTAACAGCTGATTAACCTCTGCCTGAAATGTCATTTGTTCAGCTTTGGCTTCAGTCGTCATGTCTGTTTCACATCCTGCCGGGCTTCACCGGTGTTATTGAGTTCACCGGTAATAGTTAAGGGTCACTTTGCAGTGAATCAACCCGTGTTTAATTCAGTTTTTCTTTGATTCGAGCTGCACGTCCGGTCAGGCCACGCAGGTAATAGAGCTTGGCACGACGAACATCACCACGACGCTTCACTTCGATCTTGGCGACCGTTGCGCTGTAGGTTTGGAATACGCGCTCAACGCCTTCACCGTGTGAGATTTTACGCACCGTAAATGCTGAGTTAACACCACGGTTACGCTTGGCGATAACCACACCTTCAAACGCCTGCAGACGCTCACGGTTACCTTCCTGGACACGCACCTGAACTACTACGGTGTCGCCAGCCGAAAATGACGGTACTTCTTTGGTCATTTGTTCGGCATTAATTTCGTCAATAATGCTGCTCATTGCTCTTCAGTCTCCGGACTTTCAATCGTGTTGCCCAAAAACCTTCAGCACCTGTATGTTGTGGCACATCGGTTTTTGCGGTTGTTACCTGATAGCTCGCGTTGGTGTCGCGGGCTACCTTGGTTTTCTGAGTGTCTGACACTGATGTTTCTGGTCTCAGCGCTTTGACACTCAGTTTCTCTTGTCTTTGTTACCCTTGCTCTTTATTTGTCGAGCCTTGCCTTCTCAAGCCTTGCCTTCTCAAGCCTGATTTTCTCAAGCCTGATTTTCTTAAGGAAGGCCCGATCCTGTTCGTCAATATTTGCATCAGCCAGTAAATCCGGCCGTCTTTCCTGTGTTCTGGTCAGTGCCTGCTGTCGCCGCCACTGACGAATTCTTTGATGATCGCCGCTCAGCAACACCTCGGGCACATCGCGTCCAGCCACCGACTCGGGTCGCGTGTAATGCGGATGATCGAGCAGCCCGTCTGCGGTAAACGAATCTTGTTGCACCGACTCAGCATCACCCAGTACGCCGGGCAACAGTCGCGAGACCGCGTCAATGACACACATGGCAGCTGTTTCACCACCGCTCAGTACATAGTCACCGACAGAGACTTCACGATCGATATCCATCTCGATCAGCCGCTCGTCTATTCCTTCGTACCTGCCACACACCAGCACCATCGATGCTTGCTCGGCCAGCGATTCGGCCATGGCCTGATCAAAACGCTGCCCCTGCGGACTCAGGTAGATCACCGGTCCGTTTGGTGTCGTCTGCTTGCAAGCTTTTATGGCAGCTTGCAATGGCTCTACTTTCATCACCATGCCCGGACCACCGCCAAAGGGCCGGTCGTCGACGGTACGGTGCGTATCTGTTGCGTAGTCGCGCGGATTAACCGTGTTCAGCGCCAGCTGTTGCTGCTGCATGGCCTTTCGAACCATACCGACTTCGCTGTAAGCTTCGAACAGCGCCGGAAACAGCGTAACCACTCCGATTTCCATCACTGCACCACGCTTGTTTATCCCGTGCCCTAATTGGTCTTGCGTAATTGTTCTGGCCTAATTTGGTCTTGCCTAATTGTTCTGGCCTGGCTTTAGCCGAATGTAACTGCCATCGCATTACTAAACGACTTTCCTACGCCTTGCCCCAACCGTCAGTCGTCGAGATCCCAGTTCTCGCCCCAGTCGACTGTGATGGTCTTTGCATCGGTATCGACCGACATCACAGTTGCGTTCGACGGCTCATCTGAGTCACGTTGACCCGCTACGCTGTGTAGCGCCTGGATCCACGGAATCAACCGCTCACGCTCGCCGTTGACCACCATGACATCATTTGCGCCGGTCTCGAACAGCCGGGTTACCGTGCCAAACGGAACATTGTCGGTGTTAATGACCGTCATGCCGATCAGGTCTGACCAGTAATACTCGTCTTTTCTCAAGGCCGGCAAATCAGTGCGGTACACCAAAATGCTCGCACCGGTCAGTAGCGCCGCATCTTCACGGGAGTCGACGCCTTTGAGCCGCGCGACAATCACTTTGCCTTGCAACCGCCCTTCCAGCACTTCCATGCGCTTCGTGTCGGCGCCAATGGCAACCGGCTTCTTGGCTCTGGCCCGCGCGCTTGCCGCTGGATTCCCCGTCAGGTTCCAGTGGCCATATTGGAGTATGTTCTCGCGCGGTACGGTGTCGGAAAACACCTTGACCCAACCCTTTACTCCGAACACACCTGATATGTATCCCAGCGTGACCGATGCCGCCTCCGTGTGGTCTTTTGATTCCGGTTCTGACCCGTGTTGCTCTGTACTCACACCAGTTGTATTCCGTGTTAGACACCGCCCCAACGTTCAACGATCTAACAACAGGTGGTGATGACGTTAGCCTCTAGACCGTAACAGCTTGCCCAAGGTCACCGCAGATAACCGGGGGCATCGACGATAAGCAGGATCACCGCCGCCAAAGACACCCGGCACCGTTCTGGACCAAAAGAGTAGCCACTGTCAGCGCTTGGGCATCCCGGAGCAGTTCTGGCAGTGGCCAGCTAGTTGTGAACTGCCGCCCAACCTGTATCAGAGTGCTTCGACAAAATCAGGCGCTAAAGCCTTTTGACAAACCTCAAGGACAGTGCCGTCCGTTACGACTGCTTATTCGGCCGCTGGTATTACTCGGCCGCAGGCACGTCGACGTTGGTTTTACGGTAGCTTTTGACGATGTTGGCAACACGATCACTCATTTGCGCGCCGTGACCAATCCAGTGATCAACCCGGCTCAGATCAATACGGGTTTCTTCTGCGTCGCCGCGAGCCACGGGATTGTAGAAGCCCAAACGCTCGATATAACGGCCATCACGACGTGCACGGCTATCGGTAGCCACGATGTGATAGAAGGGTTGTTTCTTTGCGCCGCCGCGCGATAATCGGATAGTAACCATCTAAATGACGTTCCTGACGAGGAAAACCCACAATTGTACCCGAGTTAACCGCCTTGTGAATACCCCTGTGAATTAACCGGTCAGAAAAAAGCTATAAACCCATACCAGGTGGCAGTTTGCCCTGCATGCTCTTCATCATTTTGGCCATGCCGCCTTTCGACATTTTCTTCATCATTTTGCTCATCTGGGCATGTTGTTTCAGCAGTCGGTTCACGTCCTGCACCTGCAGCCCTGCCCCCGCTGCCACGCGCTTTTTGCGCGAACCCTTGAGCACTGCCGGGTATTTGCGCTCTTGCGGTGTCATGGAATTCACCAGTGCGATCATCCGCCGTGTCTCGACGTCGCCGGCACCAGCCTTAAATCCGGGAGGTAACGCCCCCCCGCCGGGGAGCTTGTCGACCAACGCCGACATGCCGCCCATATTCACCATTTGCTCCAGCTGGTCGCGTAAATCGGCAAGGTCAAACGCCTTGCCTTTCTGCATTTTTTTGGCAAGTCGCTCGGCTTTGTTGTGATCGACTTTGGCCTGCACCTCTTCGACCAGGCTGACCACATCACCCATGCCGAGGATGCGCGAGGCTACACGATCGGGGTGGAAAGGCTCAAGGGCATCGGATTTTTCGCCTGACCCGATAAACTTAATGGGCTTGCCGGTGATCATTCTGACCGACAGAGCGGCCCCCCCACGGGCATCACCATCGGTTTTGGTCAGCACCACGCCAGTAAGTGGCAGCGCTTCGTCGAAGGCTTTGGCGGTATTGGCTGCGTCCTGACCGGTCATGCTGTCAACCACAAACAGGGTTTCGGCAGGTTTGATGGCGCTGTGCAACTGGCTGATTTCAGCCATCATGTCTTCGTCGATGGCCAGACGGCCCGCCGTATCGACGATCAGTACATCCATAAAGGTTGATTTGGCCTCGGCCATTGCCGCGTTGGCAATATCCACCGGTTTATCGTCGACGGAGCTGGCAAAGAAGGTCACGCCAATATCATCTGCCAGCGTATTGAGCTGCTTGATAGCGGCCGGACGGTATACGTCAGCACTGACTACCATTACTTTCTTGCGATGCCGCTCTTTGAGCATGCGGGCGAGTTTCGCGACCGTAGTGGTTTTACCCGCACCCTGCAGGCCTGCCATCAAAATAACGGCAGGTGGCGTTGCGGCCAGATTGAGCTCGCTGTTGGTCTCACCCATGACCGCCACCAGCTCATCATTGACAACCTTGATGAAGGCCTGGCCCGGCGAGAGGCTGCCCAGCACCTCTTGGCCCAGCGCTTTTTCACGCACGGATTCCACGAATTGCTTGACCACCGGCAGGGCCACATCGGCCTCGAGCAGTGCCATGCGCACTTCGCGCAGGGTGTCCTTGACGTTCTGCTCGGTCAGACGCCCCTGGCCACTGAGGTTCTTGATCGTACGGCCGAGTCTCTCGCTCAGAGAATCAAACATGCTGGAATGCGTCCCGTAAAAACTTCACATTATATCCGTTAGCCATCACAATGCCATTGATCAACCCGGAACATGACCTGTTGTTAAGCGCACTCGGCTCAAAATATGCCTTGACACAGACGTCCGGTCGCTATAACTAGTATCCATCGGCTGCTTTAGGGAACCAAACCTTTTTTGAACACCATTCCAATCAGTGTGCTGTTTGGCATACTGGCTATCCTGATACTGATGTCGGGCTTTTTCTCCGGGTCCGAAACCGCCCTGATGTCCCTCAATCGTTACCGCCTGCGGCACTTGGCCAAAAACGGCCACAAAGGCGCCCAGCGAACGGCAAAACTTCTCGAACGCCCGGAACGCCTGATTGGTCTGATTCTGCTGGGCAACAATTTTGTCAATATTCTGGCATCGGCCATTGCCACCGTCATTGCACTGCGCCTGCTGGGCGAACCCGGTATTGCGGTCGCCACCGGTGTGCTCACGCTTGTGATTCTGATCTTTGCCGAGGTCACGCCAAAGACTTTGGCGACGGTTAAAACCGAGCAAATCGCGTTTTTTGCCTCGGCCGTCTATGCACCGCTGCTCATTGTTACTTACCCACTGATCATTGCCATCAATTGGCTGACGCAACGTCTGCTCGATATTTTTAAAGTCGAGGCCAGCCAGCGCGCCGACGAGCGGCTCAATACCGAAGAAATCAGAACCGTGGTTGACGAAGCTGGCGACCTGATCCCTGATCGCGATCGCGAGATGCTGATGAACATTCTCGATCTTGGCAATATCACCGTGAACGATGTCATGGTGCCGCGTAACGAAATTCTGGCCATTGATCTCGACGACGACTGGGACGACATTGTCAAACAAATCACTGAATCACCCCACGGCAGGCTGTTGGTGTTTCGCGAAGACATCGATAACGTCAAAGGCTTTGTATACCTGCGCAAAATGCTCGATGGGCTGAGTCGCGGCTCGTTCACACGGGAGTACTTCGAATCGTTTATTCGCGAGGCCTGGTTTATCCCTGAAGAGACCAAACTCACCGGCGCACTGCTGAATTTTCAAAAAGAAAAACGGCGTATTGCGCTGGTGGTGGACGAATACGGCGATATTCTTGGCCTGCTGACTATTGAAGATATTCTGGAAGAAATAGTCGGTGAGTTCGATGCCGATCCGCACTTGGCACCCGATGAAATACAGCCCCAAGACGACGGCAGTTATGTCGTTGACGGGGCAACACCCGTGCGTAATCTGAACCGCACACTCGACTGGGACTTACCGGCCACCGGACCCAAAACCCTAAACGGTCTGGTGCTCGAACACTTTGAAAGCTTCCCGGAAAAGGGCGTGGTCTTCAGCTTCAACGAGCACCCCATCGAAATCCTCGAAGTCGAGGACAACCGGGTCATTCGGGTTCGTATCGACCCCGCACCCAACGCTGATGACACAGGCGAACATCGCACCGTCAATGCGTCCAACGGCAGTCACTAGCGCACCCATCGGTACTTCCTATGGCTAAATCCAAAACCCGTTACCAGTGCCGGGAATGCGCGGCAGTGACGACCAAATGGGCGGGCCAATGCGCAGACTGCCATGCGTGGAACTCCATAGAAGAGGTGGCCGGTGAACCTGCCGGTGGCGGCGGCTCTGACCGGTTCAGCGGCTATGCCGGGGCAACCAGCATCACCAATGCCAGCGATGTAGTCATCACCGCAGAACAACGGGTCACCACTGGCTTGTCCGAGCTCGACAGAGTGTTGGGCGGTGGTCTGGTGCCAGGCTCTGTGACACTACTCGGCGGCGACCCCGGCATTGGCAAATCAACCTTATTGATTCAGTGCATGGCGAACCTGTCGGGCCGCACCGGCACGTTGTACATCACCGGCGAGGAATCGCTGAGCCAGGTGTCGATGCGCGCCCAGCGACTGGGGCTGCCGCAAGACAACCTGCGCCTGCTGACCGAGACGCGTGTCGAGCAAATTATCCAGCACGCTGAAATTGAAAAGCCGGGCGTCATGGTCATCGACTCGATTCAAACCATGTACACAGAAACACTCACCTCAGCCCCGGGCGCCGTGGCGCAGGTGCGTGAGAGTGCAGCCCGCCTGGTTCGTTATGCCAAACAAACCGGCACCTCCGTTTTCCTGGTGGGTCATGTCACTAAAGAAGGCGCATTGGCAGGCCCGCGCGTGCTCGAACACATGGTCGATACCGTGCTGTATTTTGAGGGTGATCAGGGCAGTCGGTATCGCGTCATACGCGCCGTCAAAAACCGCTTCGGCGCGGTGAACGAGCTGGGCGTGTTTGCAATGGGCGAAAAAGGCTTACAAGTGGTCAGCAACCCATCGGCAATCTTTTTGTCTCGACACGAAACACCGGTGAGCGGCAGCGTCATTCTCGTCACCCGCGAGGGCACGCGCCCGCTGCTGGTCGAAGCACAGGCACTGGTGGATGAAAGCCACCTTGGCAATCCGCGCCGGGTCTCGCTTGGGCTTGAGCAAAACAGGCTCTCGATGTTGCTGGCCGTGCTGCATCGACATGCCGGCATCGCCATGTTTGACCAGGATGTTTATGTCAATGTTGTCGGCGGTGTGCGCATTTCGGAGACGGCGGCTGACCTGCCGGTGTTACTGGCAGCCCTGTCGTCGTTTCGCGACCGACCGCTGGCAGCTGATCTTGTGGTGTTTGGCGAGGTTGGGCTAGCCGGGGAAGTGCGCCCGGTCAACAACGGGGAAGACCGCCTGCGCGAAGCGGCCAAGCACGGTTTTAAGCAAGCTATCGTGCCTGCGAGTAACCAGCCGCGCGATCCAATTCCCGGATTAACCGTTCATGGCATTCACAGACTCCCGGAAGCACTGGATTTGGTAAACTAACGCACTGACTCTCTGACGCGTACCGTAAGCTTGTGCCGAAAAAGACCACGACCATTCCAAAATCCACTTCGTTCGAGGACGCACTGGCCGAGCTTGAAACCATTGTGCAAACCCTTGAAACCGGCGACCAGTCACTTGAAGTGTCGTTAACCCAATTTGAACGGGGCATTGGACTTGCCCGGTTTTGCCAGCAAAGTCTTGCCGCTGCCGA
>CALDUO010000074.1 GCA_937923745.1 uncultured Granulosicoccaceae bacterium | reverse complement strand
TTCCTCAGGGTCTTGAGTCAGAGTGGTCGGGGATTCGCTGTCCAGCACATCGAGCATTTTCGCCGAGTCATACTCGTTCATCTGACATCCGTGTGTCTTGATATACAGCTTTCTGGTCATCGCCTGTGCAGTGTGTGTTTTTCGGTTGCCGGGAATGGCGGAAGGTTACACGCTTTACGACGCCGCTGCCACTGCCCAAACGGTGGCAGCGCACAGCGCTGATCAGCTGTGCCGATGCTCAAATTACCAAGAATTAACGTCGTCTTGTCACATTCGAGACATTAAATATTTAATTTGATGTTATATTTTTGTCGCACAGACGCTATATCACCAGAAATCTCTATTTCATGCCGATAAACTAGGTATCAAAAATAAATTTACGTATATTTATCAATAGTTTATCAAAATTAAATCAAGTCTGGCATATTGCTTGTTAAATATTTAACCCCATGACACCCGATTCGTCCAAAACCGCAGAAACAGTGACTTCCGATGACACGCCTCTCCTTAGCGAGAGTCTTGCCAACCGACGGCGGTTTGCAGTGCAGATGCGCATTGACGGCTCACCACTCAAAACCATTACCCAAACCACCGGACTGTCGGCACCCACAGTGATTGCAGCTTTTAAAGCGTGGAATACCGGCGGTTGGAAAGCGATAGAGCCTGCGCCCCGGGGTCGCGCCGCCGGGTCGAGGCAACTCGACGACGCTCAACAAACGCAGCTTCAGCGAGTGTTACTGACGTCGCCACCTAACGACGGTGATAGCCCGCTCTGGCATGTCGGGAATGCTCATAACTACCTCACTGAAACCGGTGTGTCCCTGACACCCCGCTCAGTGACTCGTTATCTGGCGCTGTGGGGGCTGACACCACCACCACGAAAATTCGATGCAGAAACAGCGTCTGACTGCGTCCCTGTACCCACGCCGGTCTATCGGGTCACCGTGTCGACAGCCGATGGACGTTCTGTGTTTGCAACCCGGGATCCACGCGGGAAATTGCATTGGATAGGGTTTGACGGGCCTCCAACCACAGACCGGATTATCGATTTTTTAAACCGCCTGACGCGTCTAGGCAGCAGTCGCAGCCGAAGCATCGTCATAAAGGGCATCGACATTGCAAGAACAAACGCGATCAGGGCTTGGATAACGGAAAACTGTTGCAACACGGACGTGTTCACCGCTTCTGCCGCATCACTCACCAAAATTTCAGCCCTTGCTCCTCAGGCACAGCACGCTGCGTCCGTCGATCAGGGAAACGAACAACAGAATGACCTTAATGTATCAAGACTCACTATGAATCAATCATCAACAGCACGCCAAACAGAACCGGTACCTACCATGACTGACTCCAACACGGCAGCATCGATTAACACTACAAGCAGCGCGACAGCCGATGGGCTGCTACCCGGCAGCGACACATTGACTCACCTGCAACGACTTGAAGCAGAGAGCATCCACATCATGCGCGAAGTTGTCGCAGAGGCCGACAACCCGGTCATGATGTATTCCATTGGTAAAGACAGCGCAGTGATGTTGCACCTTGCTGCCAAGGCATTTTATCCGGCACCACCGCCCTTCCCGTTGTTGCACGTCGACACCACGTGGAAATTCCGGGCGATGTATGAATTTCGCGACCGCATAGCCAAAGAACTCGGCTTCGAGCTGCTGGTTCACATTAACCAGGAAGGTGTTGCACAGGGCGTTAATCCGTTTACACACGGATCAGCGCTGCACACCGACATCATGAAAACAGAAGCGCTCAAGCAGGCACTGGACAAGTATCAGTTTGACGTAGCCTTCGGTGGCGCTCGCCGTGATGAAGAAAAATCACGCGCAAAGGAGCGCATTTTCTCGTTTCGCAGCGCACAGCACCGCTGGGAACCGAAAGCCCAACGACCTGAACTCTGGCGTCAGTACAACACCCGCAAACAGAAAAGCGAGTCGATCCGCGTGTTCCCGCTCTCCAACTGGACAGAGCTCGACATCTGGCAGTACATCTATCGTGAAAGTATTCCGATTGTGCCGCTCTACTATGCAGGAGAACGCCCGGTCGTAGAACGTGACGGTACCCTGATTATGGTTGACGACGACCGTATGCCACTGCACGACGGTGAAGTGCCACAGATGAGAAGCGTGCGTTTTCGAACACTCGGCTGTTATCCACTCACTGGCGCCGTGGAATCCACCGCAGCGACACTGCCTGACATTATTCAGGAAATGTTATTAACCAAAACATCCGAACGCCAGGGCCGCATGATCGATCATGACAACGCCGCGTCGATGGAAAAGAAAAAACAAGAGGGTTACTTCTAATGGATACCGCAGCTAACGATCTGTTACACACAGATATACATCAGTACCTGCACCAGCACGAAAACAAAACCCTGTTGCGGTTCATCACCTGCGGCAGTGTCGACGACGGCAAAAGCACGCTGATCGGCCGCCTGCTCTATGAATCTAAAGTACTGTTCGAAGACCAACTCGACGCCGTTGAAGCAGACTCCAAAAAATGGGGTACGCAAGGTAAAGAGATGGACTTTGCACTGCTGGTAGATGGTCTTGCTGCAGAACGCGAACAGGGCATCACCATTGATGTCGCCTACCGGTTCTTTGCAACCGATCAGCGTAAGTTTATTGTTGCCGACACACCCGGACATGAGCAGTACACCCGTAACATGGTGACCGGCGCATCAACCGCCGATGTCGCTGTGATACTGGTCGATGCCAGACAAGGCATCCTGACACAAACACGACGCCACAGTTATCTGGCTAGCCTGATCGGTATCAAAAACGTTGTGCTGGCCATTAACAAGATGGATCTGGTGGGTTACTCCGAAGATAAATACCAGGCCATCATTGACGACTACACAACCTTCGCGAAGCAGGTGAACATTGAACACTTCACCCCGATTCCAATGTCGGCCCTGAAAGGCGACAACATCATCGAACCCGGCAATGCGATGCCCTGGTATCGCGGCACCACCCTGATGTCTTACCTGGAGACCGTTAAGGTCAATAGCGACCGGATGCAGGAGCAGCCATTCAGAATGCCCGTGCAATGGGTCAACCGCCCTAACCTCGACTTTCGTGGTTTTGCCGGTACCGTCGCCAGTGGTGTCATTAAACCCGGCGATGCCATCCGGGTACAACCGACCGGTAAAGAGAGTACCGTCAAGCGTATCGTGACGCGTGACGGCGACCTCGAAAAAGCCGTTGCCGGACAGTCCGTCACACTGACCATGAATGACGAAATTGATATCTCGCGTGGCGATATTATTTCAACCGTCGACAACCCGGCCAGTTCGGCGGATCAATTTGAATCGACGGTGGTATGGATGCATGACGATGCGATGTTACCGGGCAGACCGTATCTGATGAAAATCGGTACCCGTACAGTCACTGCGACTATCACTGACATCAAGTACGAAGTGAACGTCAACACACTGGAGCACACCGCCTGTAAAAATCTGCAGCTGAACAATATTGCGGTGTGTAATATCAACACCGATCAGCAGGTGGCCTTTGACGCCTACACAGACAATCGTGATACCGGCGGTTTTATCCTGATTGACCGTATCACCAACAACACAGTTGGTGCCGGCATGTTGCACTTTGCGCTCAGACGCTCTGACAACATTCACATGCAAGCCGTTGACGTCGACAAAGAGATCCGCGCCAACCTCAAAAACCAAAAGGCATGCGTTTTGTGGTTTACCGGGCTGTCCGGCGCTGGCAAATCCACCATCGCCAACCTGGTTGAAAAGAAACTCGCGATGCAGGGTCGTCACACTTACCTGCTCGACGGCGACAACATTCGGCACGGTCTGAACAAAGACCTGGGCTTTACCGATGCAGACCGGGTGGAGAACATCCGCAGAATCGCTGAGGTCGCAAGACTGATGGTTGATTCAGGACTGATCGTACTCAGCGCCTTTATCTCACCGTTCCGTGCGGAACGACAGATGGCCCGCGGTATGGTCGATGCTGATGAGTTTATGGAAGTCTTTGTTGAAACTCCGCTGAATGTCGCGGAAGAGCGGGACGTAAAGGGACTCTATAAAAAGGCACGACGCGGGGAGTTAAAAAACTTCACCGGCATTGATTCGCCGTATGAAGCCCCCGAAAACGCCGAGCTGTTACTCGATACCTCGACCATGACAGCCGAACAGGCAGCCGAGCGCGTCATCAAAGAGCTTCGTCGTCGCGGTATTATCAGCGAAGACTAAGCAGTCACCGCCACTCATCCATCGTTGGGTGAGTGGCTCGCCTCACACCTGTTTGCAGATCCGGGCGGCCACCACACTGGCGGCGCTCGTCTCACGTTTGGTATCCTGCAGTTGACAGATTGCCGACGCATCCTCTCCTATTTGTCATAACTCCTGTTGCTTTGCTACTTGAAATAGGCTGATCTCGGCGCCGCCGTGACACTATACTACTCACTCTTCTCGCGTTAACTTCATTTATGTCATTTCAATCTATCGGCCTGCGTGCCGAGCTGCTTCGTGCTGTAACCGAAAAAGGGTATCACGAGCCCACACCTGTTCAGGCCAAAGCCATCCCGATCGTGCTCGAAGGACATGATCTACTGGCCGGCGCGCAGACAGGCACCGGTAAAACTGCCGGCTTTACGTTACCGTTATTGCACCGTCTGGCAGACACTGCCAACGCCGGTGGCAAACGAAAAATCAGAGCCCTGATCCTTACTCCCACCCGAGAGCTTGCCGCTCAAATCGGGGATAACGTACGCGCTTACAGTGAATACCTGCCACTGAAATCAACCGTTATTTTCGGCGGTGTCAGCATCAACCCGCAGATCTCTACGCTGCGTCAGGGTGTCGATATCCTGATCGCGACTCCGGGGCGTCTGCTCGATCACGCCGGACAACGGACCATTGACCTGTCACACGTTGAGATCCTGGTGCTGGACGAAGCCGACCGTATGCTTGATATGGGTTTTATCCATGACATCCGTAAAGTGTTAGCGCTGTTGCCCAGCAAAGAGAGCCGACAAAATCTGCTGTTCTCGGCAACCTTCTCTGAAGATATCAAACGCCTCGCCAACGGCTTTTTAAACAACCCCAAACATGTTGAGGCAGCGGCTCAAAACGCAACCGCCGACAAAATCGAGCAGCGCGTTTTCCATGTCGATAAATCGCGCAAGCGGGAACTGCTGAGCCAATTGATCAGTGACGGTAACTGGACACAGGTACTTGTCTTCACACGCACCAAACACGGCGCAAACCGTCTGGCCGAGCAACTGAACAAAGATGGTTTGACCGCTGCTGCCATCCATGGCAACAAAAGCCAGGGTGCCAGAACCCGTGCACTGGAGGGCTTCAAACAAGGAGGCATGCGTGTCCTCGTCGCCACCGATATTGCCGCTCGCGGACTCGATATCGAGCAGCTCCCGCATGTCGTCAACTTCGAACTGCCCAATGTTCCCGAAGACTACGTTCACCGTATCGGACGTACCGCCCGCGCCGGCCACTCCGGTGAGGCCGTATCGCTGGTATGCATCGATGAACACAAACTGTTGCGGGATATCGAGCGACTGCTTGGCCGCCAGGTGCCAGTCGGCAACATAGAGGGCTTCGAACCCGACCCCTCCATCAAAGCCGAGCCCATACAAAATGGCAGAAGTGGTCCACGGCATCAGAACCGTGGCGGATCAGGACAGGGCAATCGCAACAACGGCGGACAAAATCGGCCCGGTAATCGCAACAAACAATCAAACAACAGCGGCAGCGGCAGTGCCCGACGCCGTAACCCGCGACAAGCCAGGAAGGCTGTCTGACGGTTTCACACCGCACGATACGCATCTTTTACTCAGAACCATAGGACACACGCACGGTGATCAGCGACCTACTCATACGTCAGCGACAGGATTGGACTGGCAACATACGGGGAGACGTGCTGGCAGGACTGGTGGTCGCTCTGGCCCTGATACCCGAGGCGATTGCGTTCTCGATCATCGCAGGGGTTGATCCGAAAGTCGGCCTCTACGCATCGTTTTCCATAGCTGTCATCGTCGCGATTACCGGCGGACGCCCCGGCATGATCTCAGCTGCAACCGCTGCAACGGCTGTACTGATGGTCGACCTTGTTAAAGACTACGGACTACAGTACCTGCTTGCCGCCACCGTGTTGGCCGGGCTAATACAGATTATCGCCGGTTTGTTAAAACTCGGCTACGTCATGCGCTTTGTGTCACGCTCGGTGATGACAGGATTTGTCAACGCGCTGGCCATACTGATTTTTATGGCGCAACTTCCCGAGCTTATTGATGTGCCTAACCTGACCTACATTATGGTGGCGATAGGGTTAGCCATTATTTATATCGTGCCGAGGTTTACCAAAGCGATACCGTCGCCGCTGGTGTGTATCGTCGTCCTCACCGTAGCTACACTGTCACTGGGGCTGGACATACGCAATGTCGGTGACATGGGTGAGTTGCCGTCGACACTACCAATTTTTCTGTTGCCCGATATTCCGCTGACACTTGAAACACTCTGGATCATTTTGCCCTATTCAGTTGCAGTAGCTGCCGTGGGGTTGCTTGAATCGTTAATGACTGCGTCCATCGTCGATGATTTGACCGACACCAAAAGTAATAAAAACCAGGAGTGCATTGGCCAGGGCATCGCCAATACTGCCACCGGATTTATTGGCGGCATGGCCGGTTGCGCAATGATTGGCCAGTCGATCATCAATGTAAAATCAGGTGGACGTGGCAGACTCTCCACGTTCTGCGCGGGTATCTTTTTGTTGCTAATGATTGTATTTCTCGGCGACTGGGTCAAACGTATACCCATGGCAGCGTTAGTGGCCATTATGATCATGGTGTCAATCGGCACCTTCAGTTGGTCATCCATTACTAACCTCCGTCATCACCCGCGCAGCTCATCTATTGTGATGTTGGCGACTGTGATAGTGGTGGTGTTTACCCACAACCTCGCAATTGGCGTATTTGTCGGCGTATTACTCTCGGGTCTGTTTTTCGCGTGGAAGATCTCGAAACTGTTTTTAATCTCATCAACGATCGACGCCGATGGCCGAATACGTCACTACAAAATTGAGGGGCAACTTTTTTATGCCTCTGTGCAAGACTTCACCGAAGCGTTTGACTTCAAGGAAGCATTGGACCAAGTGACGATTGATGTCAGTCGGGCACACATTTGGGACCTTTCCAGTGTGGCGGCACTCGACACGGTGATTTTGAAGTTTCGACGCGAAGGTACCAAAGTGGAGCTTGAAGGCCTTAATGAAGCCAGCAAAACGATTGTCGGTAAATTGGGTATCCACGATAAACCCGGTGCACTCGAACGATTGCTCGATCACTAGTTTCCACCTCAACATTGGCCCCTGTTTGCTCGGACGAGACTGACCATAATCGAGTAATTCTGGTCATTGTTCTGGTCATTGTTCTGGCCAGTGATCTGATCAATGCTCTGGTCATTGTTCCGGCCAGCATCAGTACACCGGTGCAGGGTTGAGACAGCAGCAACACCGAACATTTGCAAACCCGTTGACAAAAAGCCGCTACGCGCCCGGTCAAAAGGGGCGTATGATCAACCTGAATCAGAGAGCCATCGCTTGATCACGCTGCAAGAAGCGTTGGCGGTGAGTCATCCGGTTGCCGCCTCGCGCGGGTTTTGCAACGTTGGCTATGGCTCACTCACTATTTCATGATGAGGCGGGTGGACATGAAAGAGCCTGTAAAAATACTGGCGCTTGTTGATGGCTCAAACTATTCGGTGAGTGTCAGCGACCATACAGCTTGGGTGGCACGCCACAACAGTACAGAGATAGAGGTCGTACATATTATTGGGCGACGCCTGACGACCTCCGAACCTGCTAATCTCAGTGGTTCTATCGGGCTGGGGGCACGCTCTGCACTCCTTGAAGAACTGTCCGAGCATGACGCTGCAGCTGCCAAGTTAGCGCAAAAACGGGGACGTGCAATTCTTGATGCGGCAAAGGCGCAAATAGCATCCGCGGTTGAGAATCGACCCACTCACATCACAACCCGCATGCGCAGCGGTGAGCTCATCGACTCCATTCACCGGCTCGAACAAAACACCGATTTAATCGTCATCGGCAAACGCGGTGAGGCGGCCAACTACGAATCATCTCACCCCGGTTCCAATCTCGAACGTGTCGTCCGTGCCGTGCATCAACCTGTGCTGGTCGCCTCACGCGCTTTTACCGACATCAATCATTGTTTAATCGCGTTTGACGGTGGCCGTAGCGCTCAGAGAACGCTGGACATACTGTGTTCACGCCACTGGCTCCCGATCAAACACTGCACACTGCTGTATGTCGGAAAACACAATGCTGATATCCAACGTCAACTCGATAACGCCAAGGAACGTCTGCAGGCCACCGGATATCCGACAGTCACTCGCCTTGAACCTGGCCAACCGGACCAAGTCATCACACAAATGGTGGACACTGAGGCTGTTGACCTTCTGGTTATCGGCGCTTATGGGCACACCCGTATCCGCGATCTGATCATCGGCAGCACCACTACGCAGATGATTGGCAGCTGCAAAATTCCACTTCTGCTTATCCGCTAGTTTCACCCATTTTGATCCTATAATGTACCAATTTCCCCAAATGGTACACAAAGGTGTTAACCAATTGAACAATTGGTGTAGTATCCGTCTGGTATCGCGTGACTCAAAACCACTTTGACACTCTCGTGATTCTCCGGGCGTCGCATTTGCGAATACGCTATGTCGGCTCCCTGCCCCAACTTTTGCGGAGGACATACTATGAAACGAAACCTGAAACTTGCCGTGGCATCTATCGCCACCTCAGTGGCTATGGCGCTGACGCTAAACGCCCACGCAGCAGACGTACCCGAATCAGACGAACCCATCATCATCGTTCAGAACAATTGGACCAGTCAGTTAGTACTGTCCAATGTGGTCGGTAACGTTTTGAGCGAACTGGGCTATGAGGTGGAATATGTACCTTCAGATTCTCAGTTGCAGTTCACCGCTATTGCCAATGGAGACATGCATTTTCAGGTAGAAGCATGGGAAGGCTCGATGAAAAGTGCATTTGAAAAAGCCGTCGAAGAGGGCATGGTTGACGCAGGCGCACACGAAGCGGTTACTCGAGAAGAGTGGTGGATTCCGAACTACGTGCTGGAAACCTGCCCCGATGCAACGAACTGGGAAGGACTGAACGCTTGTGCCGATCAGTTCGCCACCGCAGAAACCAGCCCCAAAGGTCGTTTCGTCGGACCACCGGCAGACTGGGGTAAAAACTACGCTGACAGAGTCAACTCACTGGAGATGGATTTTGAAGCGATCAATGTCGGACAGGCGGCAACCCTGTGGGCAGAATTACAATCAGCCTATGACCGTAAAGAGCCCATTGTCCTGTTCAACTGGACGCCTAACTTCATTGAATCAAAATTCGAAGGCACCTTTGTTGATTTTCCGGAGCCAGCACCAGAATGTTTCACTGATGCGGCATGGGGACCCAACCCCAATGCTACCGGCGACTGCGGTGCACCACGTGGTGGCTGGCTGAAAAAAGCCGCTTGGAGCGGTATCGCTGACACATGGCCAAAAGCGTGGTCGGTACTGCAGAGAGTCAACTTTAGCAACGCACAAATCGCTGCCGCTGCACTGATGGTTGACGTCGATGGTATGTCACCTGAAGAAGCTGCCGAACAATGGGCCGCTGACAACGCAGATGTGATTGCCGGCTGGGTTGAATAACACCCGGTCATGCGCCAGTGCTGGATTCATCCACGGTGAATCCAGCACACTGCGTTACGAATTCTGCCGTCGTTAAACAACGGCACACGCCAGCTCACTTATCCCATAACGTCACGAGAGGTTCTCATGTCAGACCAGGTACAAATTTCCTGCCGCAACGTCTGGAAAGTATTTGGTCCTGATCCCGCCGGTTTTATGAAACGGCATGGTGGTCAACCGACAACCGAAGCACTGGCCAGCGAAGGCTACATAGGCGCTGTACAGGATGTCTCCTTCGACGTTGGTGCCGGTGAAATCTTGATTGTCATGGGTCTGTCAGGTTCTGGTAAATCCACCCTCATTCGCTGTATTACCCGCCTCAATGATCCGACAACCGGCGAGATCGATTTTGAAGGCAACAATATCCTGACCGCAAAACCCAAAGAACTCATTGAACTCAGACGCCACAAAATGGGCATGGTGTTCCAGAATTTTGGCCTACTGCCCCACCGCTCGGTGTTATCCAACGTCGCGTTTCCGCTGGAAATACAGGGCATCGATCGCCGTGAGCGAAACAAACGCGCCAAAGAAATGATCGAGCTGGTCGGTCTTGGAGGTCGCGAAGACTATTTTCCACGCGAACTGTCCGGTGGTCAGCAACAGCGCGTCGGAATCGCGCGTTCTCTGGCTGTTGAACCTGACGTCTGGTTTCTTGATGAACCGTTCTCGGCACTCGATCCGTTAATACGGACAGAAATGCAGGACGAATTTATTCGACTGCAGCAGTTACTCAAAAAGACCATCGTATTTATTACACACGATTTTGAAGAAGCCACCCGTCTGGCTGACCGTATCGGCATCATGAAAGACGGCCGGTTGGTGCAGCTAAGTACCCCGGAACAAATGGTACTGCACCCCGCTAACGACTACGTTGCCGAATTTGCGCGTAATGCACCACGTGATCGTATTATCTCGGTCAAAGCCATCATGGAACCGGCCGCACAAAACACCCCCACCGACCACCCGGTCACCGGCACTGACAGAATTGGCGCAGCCGCTGAGCGGGTACTGACTGCAGACCATCCGGTGTTGGTAATCGATCATGAGGGATTGCCAGTGGGTCAAGTCGACAGGCATGCAATGACCAAAGCCCTGTTCGGGGCAGTCTGACATGGACATCGCGCACACGACAGACGAGGCGCGTCCATGGTCAGGGCGTGCACTACTGGCACTTCCGTTGTGGCAGTTTTTTGTGGTCATTGCTGGCGGCATCTTGCTGACCACGTTATGGGAAGGGTTTGCCCGATGGCCCGACGACCTCGTCATTCCAATGAAAGAATGGATTACCCGTTTTTTTGAATGGCTCGGTAAAGAGGCCGCCATCGGCAGCTACAGCTTCAAAGACTTTACACGCGCAATTTCAGACTTACTGTCCTACCCGCTCGAATGGACAGAAGCCTTGTTATATCGCGGTATCAAACCGTTAGGTTTGCCACCGATACCTTGGGTCGCTGTGGTGCTGGGAACAGCCATACTCGGCCACTGGATCGGTGGCTGGAGACTGGCGCTCTTTGTGGGGGCCAGTATGCTCTACCTGTCTATCTTCGGTTTGTGGAAAGACTCCATGAGAACACTGTCGATCGTGCTGGTCGCAGTGCCAATCGCCGCCGCTATCGGATTGTTTCTGGGCATTCGTGTCACCCGCTCCAAACGGGCTGCTGCCATCATTACCCCCATGTTTGACCTGATGCAAGCCACGCCACATATGGCCTACTTGGTACCGGTTGTTGTGTTATTCGGTTTTGGTCAGGTACCGGCAATGCTAGCCACCGTTATTTTTGCTATGCCACCGATGGCACGCTGTGCGATTTTGGGGATACAAACAGTTCCTCAGGATGTGATTGAGTCGGGCCGCATGTCCGGCTGCACACCAAGACAGTTGCTGTGGAAAGTGCAGCTACCCACCTCGAAGAAAACCCTGATGTTAGGCTTGAATCAGGTGGTTATGCAGACCTTGGCAATGGTTGTTATCGCATCATTGGTGGGCGCATCAGGGCTCGGTCAAAAGCTGCTGTTCTCGTTGCAGCAACTGCGGTTGGGTGCAGCGGTCGAACAGGGTCTCGCCATTGTACTGATTGCGGTTGTTCTTGACCGCCTCACGCAAGCATACGCCTATCGCGAAACAATCCACTATTCCGCGACCACATCGTTTTTTCAACGCCACAAACACTTATTATTATTTCTGTTTATTTTGATCGTCACGTTCATTGCCGCCAACTTTCATAAAGAGCTTGCGATACTGCCCAAAAAAATGACGTTTACGCTTGGCCGTGAAATCGATTTTGCTGTACGTGAATTTTCCAAAAACGCCTATGACTACATTGGTCCGGTGCGCGATTTTATTACGGTGAGCATTTTGCTGCCCATTCGTGACTTTTATCTGTGGCTACCGTGGCCGGTGCTGGTTGGGTGTATTGCGGTTGCCGGGTACCGACTGGGCGGCTTTCCCGTAATGACATTAACCGCCTCCCTGATGCTCGCCATCATGCTGTTCGGGTTTTGGGAACCAGCCATGCTGACCATCTACCTGGTCTTTTCTGCGGTGGTGATCTGTATACTCATTGGTGTGCCTATCGGTGTGCTCGCATCCCGATCTGAACGTATCGCTAAAGTCACAATGACTATCTGCGATACGCTGCAGACTTTCCCGTCTTTTATTTATTTAATTCCGGTCATCATGCTGTTTAAGGTGGGAGACCTGTCCAACATTATCGCCATACTGGCCTACGCCACCGTACCGGCTGTCCGTTACACCTACCTCGGCCTGAAGCGTGTGCCTGAGGTATTAAAAGAAGCCGCAATCGCAAACGGCTGCACGCCACGACAAAAATTCTGGAAAGTAGAAATGCCATTTGCAATACCTGAAATTATGTTAGGAGTGAATCAGACCATCATGATGGCGCTGGCCATGACAGCCATTACAGCACTGATCGGTTCGCGTGACTTGGGACAGGAAATTTATCGTGCACTACCCACAGCAGATACGGGCCGAGGTTTGCTGGCAGGGTTAGGGATAGCTGCGATCGGTATTATTGCAGACCGACTGATAAGCGCATGGGCAACAAAGAAAAAGAAAAACCTCGGCATCGAATAACCGCACACTGAGTTGCTCTGGCGTTATTGATCGCCGGTTGATTTACCGATCTTCCGGGGCAATGTGTTTTAGGCGCAACACCAGTGCGTTGATGTTGTCGATCGGATAGCTGAGATATTGCCTGATGGTTGAAGGACGCTGATGCTGTCGGCTGGTGTTTTCACGGTGTGCTACTGCCGGCCGGATAGGTCTCGGCACAAAGCCACCACCACAATTAGGGCAAACGTTACTGAGCTTCTTCGAAACACAGTCCGCACAAAACGTACATTCGTAAGAACATATTCTGGCATCGGGCGCATTGACCGGCAGGTCTTTATCACAGTATTCACAATTGGGGCGTAGCTCCAGCATCGTTTAACTCCTTTGCGACAATTGCGACATCACGTCAAACCAGCCGGCAGACGCTTCAACCCCCGCTGCACTCAATACTTTACGCAACTGTCTCAGCTGCGTGCCGGTCAGCCGTTTCTCAAGCCGGATACCCTCTGCGGTGAGGCGCAGTTCCCGTACTCGCCCGTCATGTTTGGCCGGGGTGCTTAGCACTAACTTCATTGACAGCAGTTGGCGTAACGGCGCGTTGAGCGCCTGTTTGCTGATGTCGAGCACTGTCAGTAAATCGTTGACGGACAATGACGGATCACGACCGACAAAATACAGAATACGATGATGCATTCGGTTCAGACCAAGAGTAGCGAGGATGCGGTCGGGACCCGTCGTAAACGCACGATAACCAAAAAACATCATTTCGATCGCGTGTCGCAGCTGCTGCTCATTTTTTATGTCAACCATATTGACACATTAGGCAATCTCAG
>CALDUO010000073.1 GCA_937923745.1 uncultured Granulosicoccaceae bacterium | reverse complement strand
GCGTTCAGCTCTTGCCTCTTCGCGCATTTGTGCTTGAAGCTCTTTTCTTTCTTCTCGTTCTTTTTGACGAAGCTCTTCTCGGTGAAATGTGTAGATAACCTCGCGTACTTTTAATTCATGAAAGCGTTTTGTTATTTGCAGAGGGGTCAGGCTGTTGATTGTGTCACGCTGTTTGTCGAAGCGAGCCATCACTCTGTCGTAATTGTTCCATCGAACCGAATGACGAGCATCATCGGCTGCGGCGTTATAGGCCAGAAGCACAAGTTTTACGATTTTGGTATGAAATTTTTTGTCACCATCAAAAAGTAACTTTGGGCCCTCGATGTGTTTTTTTTCTTTTACACATTGCTTTTGTTTATCCTTGATCTCTAGAAGTGCTGCCTTGTATTTGTCAGAATCATCGAACTCGAAATTAATACTACCGATAGCTATTGATATTTCTTCTTCTGCTTCAAGTGGGGCGAGACGTCTCTGAGCTTCTAAAAGCTCTATTTGATCAGATTCGAATACCGCCTTTTGCCTATTCAGTTCAGTTCGTGTTATCGAATCTGCAAATTTCTCTTTTATCTCTTTTTTTAGTTTTCGTTTGGTTCGCCAGGAAGCTATCCATGTGAATGGAGCAATGAATCCTAAAATAAGTAATATAGCTGTAAATTCTTCCATGAAAATGTCCTTTATAGTGATGCAGTATGGTGAGATCTAGGTTGGTAGATGTGAAGCCCGGTAATTGTGCAATTCGGGAGTGGTGGATATCCTTGAGTAATGCTGTTGTGTAAAAGAATTGATGTGGCTTTTTTGATTAAGTCCCAGAATACATTATTTGGTGGCGTTGGTATTTTGTTTTTTTCAATAATTAGGCGCTAATACTGATTCGATATCAAGGGGTGGGAGGCTAGGGTTATTATTGTCTGGTTGTACCTGTCCATCGTTCTGGACTTGTTATCGCGCCGTGTCATATGGCCGGTTAATCAGTAGTCGTGTAACAAGGGATCTGGTTTGCGACGCCATGCCAATGGCCATCAGTGATCGCACAGATATTGATGGTGTCATCATGCATACAGGCTGTGGCAGTCAGTACTGTTCGGAAGCAGTGTCAGGAGGCGACTCTGAAAGCGAACAGTACCCGATGCAGCATGAGCAGAAAAGGTGATTGTCATGACAATGCTTGTTCAGAGCATTTCTTTCATACAACGAAAGTGGAGACAATTCATGGAGAGCGTTCTTCAACAAGAGAAGCAACAAGAGAAGCAGCATTTGAGTACATCGAAACCGATGACAATAGAATCCGCCATCAAACGACAATAGGAAACCCAAGCCTGGTCAATCATGAGACTGCAGGCGCTGCTTAACGGCATGTCCGCTCGTACCGGGGAGGTTTACTTCCTATCGATGATACGCGACCGCTCTAACCTTGCCCTGAAACTGATTAAAATTAGTTAGGATCTGTGGTGATATGCTAGGGCAAGGCTCTCTCAAGGCTAACAATATCCCCTTCAAGAAAAGAACTAACGGGCAGTTGCCAATTCTTTACAGCCCCGCCAGTCTCTACAAGTTCGTAATTCACAAATGGAATGTTAGGGTAGTCACCATTGACGACGGGTGTGACACGGATTTTCGAGCCACTACCATCGATCAATTCCACAAAACTATCAGCTGCACCGAGGTTTGAGTTACCGTCAGTATTTTTGGGGTCGACCAGATTACCTCTGATGCTACTTGGCTGTACGTTTGGATCATTTTGCTGGTCTCGCGTCGTACGTAATGTTGCAAATTGGTAGCGTGTGTCTCCGTTGCCGGTTGTATCGCTCTGGAGTCTGAAGTCTGTATACCGACTACGCACAGAGAAGTTGGGTGGGCAGCTTCTGTTACACAGTACTCCTGAGTCGATGCGTGATGCTGTGAGTACCTTCCTTGTTGAGGACGAATCGTCGGATGTGCGGTAGGTGGCATTGATAAACCGTCGGTAGTTGAATCCTACAATGACACCAAGATCTTCAAAATTGGCTTCCGTGACCGTGATGCTGCCATCATTCAGGGCTATGGTTGAGTGCAGCGTTGCCTGACCTGTTAGTTGTCCATTGAGTCCGGTGAATGCGCACCGCTCTGTAAAGCTCAATTGATCGATAAGCGTCACTTCATTATCTGATACCCGGGTGATGCGTTGCTGAAGCTGAGCTGTTCCTTTGGTAGATTGATTAATTTCCTGATTCCAGGTGGATACCGGGCAATTAATAGTCACGGTTGACGATGTTTGGGTGCTGCCAATATTGGGTAACAGATTTCTGAAACAATTAGCGTCGTTCAGATTCTGTACACAGGCAAGGCCAGTGACCAGCCCGGCCGCTGTGGCTGGCTGTTTGGCTTGTGGGAGTTGCATAGCGGCGGCTTCAAAGGTACCGTCTGTGAGGCTGAAAGCTGCGTTGCGGACGCGGATTTGCGCCGTGTAGCGGCTTGAGTTCACCTGATAACTTCGGTCTTCACACAGTTCAATGCCAACACCTCCGTCGGTACTCTCCCTCGCGCCATCACATAGTAGTATGCGTTGATACTCATTGGTTTGAGGGTCGATGACTGCTTTTATAACACCTGCCTGTGTCCAGTCAGCCGGGTTAGCGCGGTTGCCTCCAGCAGTTAACTCGTAGAAGTTACCTGTAACAGTATAGGGCCAGTTCTGCTGGTTGGTTATGCTACCGCGTTCAACGATGAGCGGTTCTCCCTGAAGGTTTATGGTTGGCCATGTAGTGCCATTGATCTGAAAAAGATCATTGGTATCGATAAAGGCTCCCTGTGAGGAGAAGTAGGACACTTCATGTTTTGGCGTGCCAAATTCTGTTGTTACATTGGCTACCAGCGCGAGCCGGTTATAGTTGGTTAATGCGATGCCATCGATACGATTGGTCTGATTGTCGCCGGGTAATGTGAAGGACCAATGGGGCTCGCCTGTCGCCAACAAGCTCAGGAGTGTTCTGTCGCTCGCTCTGAAGCAGTAAAACAGGCCAAGTCTTTCAGACAGACATCCGTTAAGGGCGGTGGGTAGTGTTTCGTCTGCGGTGTATCTGATGTTGCTGGACAGGGGCTGGTATTCCATGACGGGTAACGAGGCATAGGGCGGCAGGCCCAGTGTACTTAGGAATAACATGGGTGATTGTGCCGTATCGATGGGAGTGAGACTGTCACCATCAGGCGCTGCCACCGTGACCCCATCCCAGCGCTGATTTGTTGTAAGGTTGATCACATTATAGGACCCTGGTGACACATCGCATCGTCTTACACCTTCACAGATGCTCGCAAGGGTAGCGTCGTCCTGAACCTGGTACCAGCCGTTATCGGGTAGCACAATCGTTAGACCGTCGACCGCTGGGGAAAATGCTGACGGGCTGCTGGCAGAGTCACCGTTTACCTCTACCCGTTCCGTTCTGACACCCAATGTAAGGTTAGTAACGTTATAAATGCCGTTAGGCACACGACACTCTCGGCCACCTTCGCACAAGGTTTCAAAGGTGCTGGCATCCTGAACCTGATACCAGCCATTATTTGGCCAGCTCAGAAGGTTGCCGGTAACCGAAACCGAGTTGACATCGGTGTCTGGTGAAACACTGGCAGGTACCCGTAGATTGTCGAGGCGTGTGTTTGTGGTTAGGTTAATGACGTTATAAGTGCCGGGAGGAACTGTGCAGGTGCGGGTGCCTTCGCATAGCGTGGCGTATGTATCGGCCGACTGCACCTGATACCAGCCGTCGTCAGGTACAGTAATTTGATTGCTGCTGACAGTTACACCGTTTTGGCTGCTGGCTGGTGTGGTTTCAGTGTGCGTCGCCACCGTAACTTCAACGCGTTGTTGCAGCGTGTGGTTTATGACAATGTACCGGCCGGGGTCTACTGTGCAAGTGCTCCCGCCACTGCAGACCGAACTCTGATCTTCATAACGTTGTACTTCATACCAGCCGTTGTCAGGCCAGCTAATGGTGTCGAGATTTACCTGTGGTGCTGCCACGCTAATCAGTGGCGCCAAGGTCGTCAATAGGCTGGCGGGTAACAGCTTGGCCAGTGCGGTTTTTTTAAGTGTCATGATTAACCCCGCCGGTGAAC
>CALDUO010000072.1 GCA_937923745.1 uncultured Granulosicoccaceae bacterium | reverse complement strand
GGCTTGCATGCGCGCGATATGGACCGTGTGAATCGAGTCTTGCACCGACTGCGCGACAGCGGCAATACCCTGATTGTGGTTGAGCATGATCCGCAACTGATGCTGGCGGCTGACCGTATTCTCGACATGGGTCCAGGTCCTGGTGCTGCAGGCGGTAATATCATTTTTCAGGGCACGCCAAAACAGTTGGTGAAGTCGCGCAAATCCCTAACTGCTGATTACCTCAATGGGGTCAAAAAGCTCAAGCGACACTTCAAGGCACCAAGCGTAAAAAAATCGGGCTCGATTGTTGTCCACGGTGCTACCGGCAACAACCTGAAAAATCTCAAGATTGCATTTCCACTAAATCGGTTGGTGGTAGTCACAGGTCCCAGTGGCTCGGGCAAATCGACGTTGGTACAAGACACACTCTATAACGGCCTTGCCAGAGCACTCGGCAAACCCAAAGACGCCGCAAGTCCTCACAAGAGTATCAAAGGCATTGATCACATTGATGACGTGGTGCTGATTGATCAAACCCCCATCGGAAAGTCCGCGCGCTCCAATCCGGTCAGTTATACCGGTGCATTTGAGGATATCCGCAAACTCTTTGGTGCCGAACCGTCAGCCAAAGAGCGAGGCTATACGGCCAGCTCTTTTAGTTTTAATTCCGGTATGCGTTGTCCGGTGTGTTCCGGTAACGGATTTGAGCATGTCGAGATGCAGTTTTTGAGTGACGTCTATCTGCGCTGCGGCGAATGTCTCGGGACTCGTTATCGTCGTGAGCTACTGGATATCAAGCTTTTTAATACTGAACTGGAACAAGGCCAGTCCATCGCCGACGTACTGGCAATGACCGTCGATGAGGCACTCAACTTTTTTGCGCCCTACCCAAAAGTCATAACAGCATTGCAACCATTGGCAGATGTAGGCCTTGGTTACGTGCAATTGGGACAACCGGTGCCAACGCTCAGTGGCGGCGAGGCACAACGACTGAAGCTTGCAACCCATCTCGGACGTGCCGCAAAACACGCCGGTGGCAACAAACTCTTCTGCTTTGACGAACCCACCACCGGCTTGCACTTTGATGACATCGACAAACTACTCGGCGCATTCGATCAGCTGTTGGAGCAAGGGCACTCGCTGGTTGTTATTGAGCATAATCTCGATGTCATCACTCAAGCAGACCACATCATTGATCTTGGGCCTGACGGCGGAGACGCCGGTGGCCAATGCCTGTATACCGGCGATGTGCAATCACTGATGGCGACCGAAGACAGTGACACCGCTATTGCATTGCGCGCCTATCAGCAAGATTTAACACAACTGAACGCGACCGTCAGTGACCGCGTAGCGGAGCCTGCGACCGCACTGAACGCGTGGTTACAGCAAGCGCAAAACGCCATAACGATTCATCACGCCCGCGAAAATAATCTGCGTAATATTGATGTCAGTATTCCCCGCGAAAAGCTCACTGTAATCACTGGCATGAGTGGTAGTGGCAAAAGCACGCTGGCGTTTGACATTGTGTTTAACGAAGGACAACGGCGTTATCTGGAATCACTGAATGCCTATGCACGGCAATTTGTGCAACCGGCGTCCCGGCCTGATGTTGACGCGATCTACGGGATACCACCCACGGTTGCGATAGAGCAGCGCACCAGTCGTGGCGGTCGCAAAAGCACGGTGGCAACCATGACCGAGATATACCACTTTTTACGGCTGATGTACGTCAAGCTCGGTACCCAATATTGTCCTGACTGCGATGTCGCCATTTCGGCACAAAGCCCTGAAGCGATCGTTGCACAGATTATGAAACGCTGGAGCGGCAAATCAATTGTGCTCTTTGCACCGATGGTGGTCAGTCGTAAAGGTTATTACACCGACCTTGCTAAATGGGCTGCCGGCAAAGGGTTTGAGCATCTGTTCGTCGATGGTGAGTACTTACCGACCGATGCATGGCCCCGTCTGGATCGCTTTCGGGAACACGATATTGATCTGCCTGTCATGGAGATTAAAGTGACCGCTACCCATGAGCAGGCACTGATGTCACATCTGCAGCGCGCACTGGATTTTGGCAAAGGCAACGTGCGTGTGCAACGCGTGAATAACGGCAAGCTCACCGGTAAGCCCGCCCTCTTTTCAACGTCTCGCGCCTGCCCGTCGTGTTACACCAGTTTTCCCGAACTCGACCCACGCATGTTTTCATACAACTCGGTGCAAGGGTGGTGCGAACGCTGCTTTGGTACCGGTACGCTAATCAAAGGGTTTGACGAAGAGCAGACCGGTGAGGAAAGCACATGGCTTGATGAAGACGAAGACACCAAAGTGTGTCCTGCCTGTCAGGGTCAGCGTCTTCGGCCAACCTCGTTGAGCGTGCGCTTCAACGATAAATCCATTGCCGATTACACAGCGCTATCGGTGTCACAAGCGGCCACGGCATTTTTAAAACTGAAACTGACCGGCCGTGATGCGGCCATTGCCCGCGACGTGTTGAGCGAGCTGAATAACCGCTTGGCCTTTTTAAACGAAGTTGGGCTTGATTATCTGACATTGGATCGCCCCGCGCCCGGACTCAGTGGCGGAGAAGCGCAGCGCATTCGTCTGGCAGCACAGCTCGGCTCGAACCTCAGGGGTGTCTGCTATATTCTCGATGAACCCACCATCGGCCTCCACCCCAGAGACAATCGGATGTTACTCAACACCTTAAAAAAACTAGGCGGTGCCGGTAACACGATTGTTGTGGTTGAGCACGACGAGGAAACCATACGCGCCGCAGAACATATTATCGATATCGGCCCGGGCGCCGGCGTGCGTGGCGGTCAGGTAGTCGCAACCGGCAGCGTTAAACAACTGTGTAAAGTAAAAGAATCAGCCACCGGCAGGCTCTTAAAGCACCCACTGCAACACCCATTGTACAAACCGCGCACGGCCAAGGACGGACAACTGGTTATCACGAATGCACGCCTGCATAACCTGAAAGGCATTACTGTCAGCATTCCGTTACTGAAACTAGTCTGTGTGTCCGGTGTCTCGGGTTCCGGCAAAAGCACGCTGGTCAGAGATATTTTGCATGACAGCCTAAGACCACTGAACGCACAAAAACGCAAACGCTCTATTGGTAAGCCAATTGGATGCGATGGCATTGATGGCTGGCAGGATATACAACGTGTACTTGAAGTCGATCAAACTCCCATCGGAAAAACACCTCGCTCCTGCCCCGCGACCTACATTGGTTTTTGGGACAACATTCGCCGACTGTTTGCCGATACAACGGAAGCACGGATACGCGGTTACTCGGCCAGCCGATTTTCGTTTAATACGAAAGGCGGTCGATGTGAGGAGTGTGATGGCCAGGGCCTGAAACGTATCGAAATGAATTTCTTACCCGACGTGAAGGTACCGTGCGATTCGTGTCATGGCGCAAGGTTCAATAGCGAAACACTGTCAGTCCTTTACAAAGGTAAAAGTATTGGTGATGTGTTGGGTATGAATATCGATGATGCCGTGTCGTTTTTTGCAGCGCACAGCAGTATTCACCATGCGCTTAAACTCCTGCAGGATGTTGGTTTGGGTTATTTGACGCTGGGCCAGCAAAGTCCAACGCTGTCAGGTGGTGAGGCGCAGCGCATCAAATTGGTCAGCGAATTGGCTCGCGCCAAACCGGTCCTGAAAGACAGCAGTGGCAAAAGCGTGGTTAAAAATCACACGCTGTATGTCCTTGACGAACCCACAGTGGGGTTACACATGGCGGATGTAGAGCGATTGATTCATGTGCTGCACAATCTGGTGGACGCGGGTAACAGTGTTATTGTTATCGAACACAACCTCGACATCATGGCCGAGGCTGACTGGCTGATTGACATGGGTCCGGAAGGTGGCGATGGCGGCGGTAAGGTAGTGGCCAAAGGAACACCTGACAAAGTGATGCTATCGACACGCTCCAAAACCGCTCCGTTTCTGAAAGCGACACTCGGCCGAACTCACCCTTGAGCGGCGTATTATGGGGCTTGGCCGGGGCTGTTTTTATCGGCGGATCTGACTGCGTCGCGCGCGTCACATCGCAACGTCTGGCACCGACAGTACTGGTGTTTTGGATTATGGCCTTCTCTACCGCAGCGTTAACGCTGGGGTTGAGCATCAGTGGCCACTGGCCGTCATGGCACGTCTGGGGCTGGGTATCGTCGGCGGTATCCGGCGTGCTCAATGTCGTCGCGCTGGTGCTGCTGTACAAAGCGCTGGCACGCGGCCCGGTTGCGGTTGCCTCCACTGCTGCGTCTACCTTTACGGTATTACTGGTACTGATCAATATCGCCGCCGGTGCCGCGTGGTCGTGGCTGCAGATTATCGCAACTGCGATCGTGTTCCTTGGTATTTCACAACTCGCCAGAAAATCCAGCGAACCCGGCGTAGACGATCATTACTCGGCGCAGTGGCTCCGCACCACCGCGTTGCTCGGCCTTGGAACTGCGGCGGCAGTGTCGCTACGCATGTTCCTCGCGCAGGAGTCCGGCGATGCACTGGGCTCAGTCGAGGCGCTGTATCTCAATCGGGTTTTCGCGACACTGGCCGCCGCTATCGTTGTATTTTGGCCGGTCTTTCTGCCGTCGTTGCGGAGCGCTACCGCAGCTGGGTCCGCCATTGTGATTCGGGACTACCGACTGGCTCTACTGGTCTTGTTTCAGGCGGCACTCGAAACCGCAGCACTCGGGGTTTTCCTGGCGGGTTCAGGCGATGACGGCCGTATCGGCGCTGCTATTGGTTTCTCGGCTTTCGCAGCCACTACCGCCCTTTTTGCTCGCGTGTTTCTGGGCGAAAAAATTGGCTGGCGACGCTCGTTATGGATTGGCATCGTGCTGCTCGGCTTGTCTCTGGCTATCGTTGGGGCCAAGTAGCTAACGGTACGGCATTAAAGCCCGGTAAAGAGGGTCTGGCAGTCACTCGTGTAACCACAAAATCAGTCAACCGGCACCCAAATTGCGTTGTACGTCACACTTCTGGCGACAACGTGATACACCGTGCCTTATTTCAGTCTACCGAGCTATGGAGCAAGACCCGCCACTCATGCTGAGTCTGTGCGTGTTATGCCGCTGGCAGCGACAGTCTTCAGCGGGCTCTTGTTACACAGCTTTTTACAGAGCTTCCCGACGCCAACGGTTGATCTGCCCGACGAACGTCAGCAGATGATATCAATCAACGCGCTGCCTGCAGTACAACACGAATCACCGACGAAACCACACCCGTCGATCGCATTACCGCCGGCTTTTAAAACTGCCCTGAGTCTGGCTCACATGGGTTCTGGATCAGTGGGCCAAGGTACAATGACGAACGGTCCTGTAAGCAACGGTCCTGTAAGCAACGGTACTGTAAGCAACGGTACAGTAGGCAATGGTACGGCGGATCCCGATGCGCCAGCACCAGACGTGCGAACATCAGCGAACTTCGCTGACGCCCAACAGAGACAACACAATTCTTTCGCAGTCCCGACCACTGACGCCACTGATCGGATGGCGAATGCCGAACGAAAGGATCTACCAAAACACCCCTTTGCCGATGGCCAGAACACACCGGCTATTAATTTTGCAAATCTGGTGAACAATTGGGTCAACGAGCCAGTTAACCCGGCGTCGACGCCTGCACAATTTGCTGCATCGCTGATGCCTGCGAACGCATTTGCCACATCGGTGACCGCTGTGCCACCGATTACACACGAAAGCTGGCTCGCATTTGCTCCGGAAAACACCACACCAGAAGGCATACGGGTTGTCATTGACCCTGGCCACGGCGGCTCAGACCCGGGTACCGTGGGTCCGTCGGGACAGACCGAAAAAGTACTGACGCTGGCCATCGCCCGGCGTGTGCAAACTCTGTTGCACAGCAGAACCAACATTCAGGTCAGCCTGACACGGGACAGTGACGCAGGTCTGTCGCGCAGAAGCAGATTAAATCACGTCACACATCAATCAGCTGACCTGTTGATCTCCCTGCACCTGAACAATCTTCCTCAGCAAAACATCACGCTGGTCGAATCATTTTACGCCGGCACCGAGAACATTCTGGAGTCGATGTTGCACCTCGCCAACAATAACCGTCAGTCGCACTCAGGCCAAATGACCACCGCAGCGAACAGCACAACCCAATCACATGTCGATGCGCCGGTCACTACAGCCTCATTGCATCGACTCGCAAACGCCTCCAAAAGACTATCGGGTATTCTCCAACACAAAGTGTTCACAACGGTCAAACACCATAACCCCCGCGCCGTTAACGCAGGTGTCAAAACCGATACCCTGTATATGCTGACGCGCAGCCAAATACCGGCAGCGCTTATTGAGCTGACCTGTCTCAGTAATTCAGCCGAGAACGAACGACTGAACACCGCCGCTTATCGAGAGGCCCTGTCAGAGGCAATTGCTCGCGGTATCGTCGAGTATTTTGTGCAGCCGGAACACAACACAGGTATCTAGCCCGGTTTTTACGAAGGCGAAAACAGTGTTACGCGGGCTGCAGTTGTTAATTCGCGACGGACGCAAAAAAACCATCATTCAGGGCTTGCATCTGAACGCTATTCGGTTAAACATCCGGCATGAAAACCCTGCGGAGATCCACCATGAATCTGCCACTGAACTCGCCGGTTAATGAGGCTGTGCTGAGCCGGATTGATCAGCCCATAGCATACGCGACTGGCCTGCCCAATGAGTGCTACACCACCCACGATGCATTTGTTCGTGATCGGGATGCGGTGATGACACCCGGATGGGTCTGTGTGGGTTTTATTGATCAATTGGACACACAAAATTTTGCCCTACCCGTTGACTTCATGGGACTCCCGCTGGTTATTACCCGTGACAGTGAGGACGTTTTTCGGGTATTTCATAATGTCTGCAGTCATCGTGGTATGCACTTGACCAACGAGCCCTGCAAAAACAACGGACTCCTGCGTTGCCCGTATCATAATTGGACCTATGCGCTTGATGGCACATTGCGCGGCACCCCTCACATTGGCGGCTACGGCACCCACACACACCCTGACTTCAACACTGACGACAACGGCCTCAAAGAGGTTCGCTCGGCAGTGTGGTTAGGTGCCGTGTTTATTAATCTCTCCGGTGACGCCGAACCCTTCGAGACTTATACAGCGCCTATTCGGCAACAATGGACCAGCCTGGTCACTGAAGAACAGCTATCGCGTTTTTGGCAAGGCGGAGAATTCAGTAGTCTGTCGCTGACCGTCCAGTCAAACTGGAAACTGGCAGTCGAGAATTTCCTGGAGTCCTACCATCTGCCGTCGGTACATCCAGAGCTCAACAGAATTTCACCTCTGGATCAGCACTACTGCGTAGACTACTTTGATAACGGTGCCGGTCAGGGTACGCTTAACTACACACGCTTTGATGTGAAGGGCACGCAATTACCAACGCTCGACGGATGGGAGCCGCAGCGCATTGCCACAGCAGAATACCCGGTGCTCTACCCCAATACCTTTTTTGGTATTCACGCCGATCAGTTGTTTATTCTGTATTTACAGCCAATTAATCAACACGAAACCATTGAACATGTCAGAATTTATTACGTGGACAGTACCGGCGATGAATTCAAGGAGCACCGCGACGCAATCGCTGCATCGTGGGACAGTGTTTTTCGTGAAGATGTTTTTGCAGTTGAACGCATGCAGACAGGACGCCAGTCGCCCGCCTATGCCGGGGGCGCTTTCTCGCCGGTCATGGACGAGCCCACGCACCATTTTCACAAATGGGTAGCCCGAAAACTTGCAGCGAGTGCATCACGACCTGAATAATGAGATATCTCGAAGGCCAAGAACCCGACCCGCTTTACCCACACTCAGAGGGTATGCACGCCATGCTCAGCCTGACAATGGGGCTGTCGGTCTTTATTGCCATTGTGTTGTTATGGCTCGGTATCAAAGGCCGTGTGATGTGGCTCACTTGGTGGAGCGGTGGATTGCTGCTGTGCAGCCTTGCCTATCTCATAGCAGACTTTGTTAACTGGATATAACCCACCCGGCAACGCAGCGTTCTCAGCCCGGGCTGCTGCCTGCCGTTAACCAGCGCCAACTCTTGAAAGCTCTGTATTTTTCAAAGGTCACCCTGGGGCCACCACAGGTCACCACGGGCCACCTCGGGCCAAATTTGATCGCTGTATCTGCCACTCAAGCGTACCGACTGACAATACCGGCTGTGCTGTAGTATGCTCTCGTGCACTCTCAGCTGCCAGAACACACCATGAAAAATCGCACGATAGGATCATTGTCTGTCTCATGCATCGGCCTTGGGTGTATGAACATGTCCATGGGCTACGGTGAAGCCAATGATACGGTCTCCAACCAACTGCTCAACGAAGCGTTGGATACCGGGTATACCTTTCTTGATACCGCACTGATCTATGGCTCTGGCCACAACGAAACCCTGATTGGCAAATCACTGGTTAGCCGACGTCGCGATTATGTACTGGCGACCAAATGTGGTTTGACACGTGATGGTATCAACGGCCGACCGGACACCCTGATACAAAGCTGTGACGACAGTCTGCGCAGACTGAACACCGATGTCATTGATTTGTATTACCTGCATCGCATGGACCCTGACGTGCCGATCGAAGAGTCAGTGGGCGCACTGGCCCGGTTACAACAGGCCGGAAAAATTCGTGAGATCGGCCTGTCCGAAGTATCAACCAAGACCTTAAAACGTGCCCACAAGGAAGCCTCGATTGCAGCACTTCAGTCTGAGTATTCATTGTGGTCGAGAACACCGGAGCGAGGCATTCTTGATGCCTGCGAAACACTGGGTGTGGCATTTGTGCCTTTCTCACCATTGGGCCGTGCGTTTTTGACCGGCACCGCCACCGATGTCACCCAACTGCCTGACGATGATCTCAGAGCCACGATCGCACGCCCTCGCTTCGAACCGGAGGCTTATCGGGAAAACAGCAAACTGCTGGAACCATTTGCGGCGATTGCGCGTCAGAACGATTGCAGCATGGCCCAGCTTGCGCTCGCTTGGTTACTGCACCAGCGTAACGGCACGTTGATTCCCATCCCAGGCACCAAGCACATTGAGTTTATGAAAGAAAACGCAGGCGCTGCCAAAGTCACATTGACTGCCGCCACACTCGATGCTGTTAATCAACTCATTAACGAATCAACCATAATCGGCAATCGCTACACAGATGATCGAATGGCGACAGCAGATGCCGAACAGGATTGAACCTTTTCACCCATGAGCACCTCATTGCATAACCCGTCAACGGAACAATGGCCACCACACCATTGGATAGGACGGTGCGCGCAGGGTACCACCGTACAGGGGTTGTTTGACCCGTCATTGCAATGCCGGGTCACGCAGAGCTCAAGCGCGCCGCGCGATGGTGATATTGTGTTGGTTCGCACCAAAAGCGCCTCCTCAAAGGATAACGACAATGATGAAAAAGCCACCGGCGAGAACATGGCTGGCGCAGAAGCTCAGCTCACTGTAATAGCTACCGGCGGTTCAGCCAAAGCGACCGTCTACCGCATTTTGCAACAACAAGGTCTAAACCCCATTCACGCTCCTGAGGTAGAAAAGGCCGCACAGACATTCCTGCCGTTTAAGCCAGACCTATACGACGATCTGGCTGATCTGCAGCACCTGCCTTTTGTGACGATTGACAACGAGGATTCAAAAGACCTCGATCAGGCGTTGTACGTATCATCAGACACCGAAGGTCGGTATACGGTGTATTACGCATTGGCCGATGCGTCGTGGTTTGTTAAACCAGACACCCCGCTGTTTAATGAAGCGCTGTCGCGCGGCGTGACCTATTATGCTCCAGACCTTGCAGTGACGATGTTACCGGCATTGCTGTCTGAAAACTTGATTTCACTGAATCCCGATGTCACCCGACGAGCCATTGTATTCAAAATAAAAATGAATCCTGATGGCTCTGCCCGGCACACTGACGTCTATCGTGCGCTCATTAAAAGTCGGGCCAAACTCAGCTACACGGGCGTACAGTCGTTCTACGATACGCTCGACAACGCTGCCGGTGACAGTGAGCATGACGGCGAGCATGATGCCACTCAAAGCGCAGTCGCAGAAAACGACTGGAATGAATCACTCAAAGCGCTCAGAGCTGTCGGTCATTTGCGCATGGCGCAGGCCGAGCTGCGTGATGTCGTCAATTTCAACCGTCGTGAATCCCGTGTACACATTGATCCGGCTAACCCTGATCAATTTCTGATTTCGGTACGGGAGCGACTGAATTCAGAATTATACAACGAGCAAATATCACTGCTGTGCAATATTGAAGGTGCACGGTTACTGCAATCACTGAATCGGCTATCGCCGGAACTCCACGCCATTTATCGTGTGCACTTGCCACCGTTAAAAAGTCGTATGCACGACTTCAAAAAGAAACTCGCCGCGATCATCCATGCAAGACAACTGGACAGTCAATGGCACTGGACTGACGGCACTTCACTGGCAAACTACATTGAGGGTCTACCCGGTGATCCGGCTGACGCACGAATCAGGCAGGCCATCGAGCAACTGGTAATGATGACCAACCGGGCCTCTGGTTATGCCGCCGAACCTGACATTCATTATGCGTTGAGCGTTGATGCGTACGCCCGATTTTCGTCTCCGATGCGCGAGATGGTCGGTGTATTTACCCACAAGGAACTCATGGAAGCCCTTGAGTTCGAACCCTCGTGGAGTCGGGAGGAAGATCAAGCTGTTCGGGCGCAAATTATTGAATCGGCCAATCTTGCCAAATCACGTCAACGAAAACTGGAAAAAGCATTTCAGCTGGAAGCGCTGCAGTGTTTCCTGAAACAGGATCTTAACCTCCCAGAATCTGACCGTCCAGGCAGAGCCGCAACTGTCACCGGCATGCGGGGCAATCGTGTGTATGTGCATGTAGACGGCTTTGCGATGGATATTAAAATCTACCTTGACGATCTTGGCGAGCGATGTGGGTGTCGTTATACCGTGGATGATGTCAGTGCCAGACCCACCGTCGAAGGCCAACCCGTTTTTATCATTGGTGACGGTGTACGTGTTACGACTCAACGCTGGTGTGCACAGAAGAATCGATATCTGTTTAATATAGCATCCTTGTAAACGCTCGGCCCGAAACCGCTCAAGCCAATATAGTCAAATCGTACTTACTCAAACACCACTCACCTTTGGAATAGACACTATGAGCAAGACCATCGATTATTATCATTTTTTGTTATCGCCCTGGAGTTACATGGCGATAGACCGGTTTAACGCCATCTGTGAAAAACACAATGTGTCGGTAAACTATAAACCCATCTCGGTCATGGATACGTTTGAGAAAATGGGCGGCACACCCCCTGCCAAACGGCATCCCTCCCGTATGCGTTTTCGATCCGATGAAATGAAACGATGGTCGACACGCCTGAACATCCCGATCAATTTGTCACCTGCCCATTGGCCGGTAGATCAGTCATTGGCGGCACAAATGGTTTATGCGGCCGGTGGAACAAACGCACAACCCGACGCCGGAAAACTCAGTGATGCACTGCTAACCGCCTGCTGGCGAGAGGAGCTAAATATTTCCGATGAAGCGACGCTCGTGTCAATTGCCGATCAGTGTGGACTCAATGGACAGCAACTGGTGGAACAGGCAAAAGACAGTCAATATAGCGATCTGTATGCTGCCACCACCACAGAGGCACATGAACGTGATGTGTTCGGCTCACCAACCTATCTGGTAGGCGACGAGCTGTTCTGGGGTCAGGATCGTCTCGACTTCCTGGAAGAAGCGCTGACTTAACAGTCACAACAAGGAGCTAAGCTCCACGACTGCAACGCTAAGACGGTGTCGGGTGTGCTTGGCACACCTGGCAACTTAGCTTAAAAAATGGGTTAGAAGATTTTTGTTGGGGCGGCTAACTAGGCGACTTTCTCAACGATGGCAGCCTCAGATTCGTCCGGCTTTTCAAATTTGGCGACGAACGTTAATCGATGTAGCTCATTCACCTTTTTGGTCACGGTATTGTAGGTAGACCAAATCACTAAATATTTACCGGCATTGGGTAGACTGCCGCTGACATCAAACGCACTATCATTTTTTTCCAGTGATACCGGCACAATTGTGTTACTGGCCACCTCTCTGACAACAATTCGCAAATTTTCGTTGTCATCTGTTTGCACAAACGACCGAAAGAACAGTTGGTCAGAATAAAGCATACCGGCAAGACCACTCGCGTAGATCTGATTATCAAGATACAGTCGCTGAAAAAATTCAGTATTGTACAGATCGCTTAACGACATGGCCGCCTCTGGTTCCAACGCTTCAAAATCAGAGAAGTGGATATCTTTAAAACGTAGTGAACCCAACGCCGCATACATCTTATTACAGACAATTGGCGGCAAATCCGCACTGTTTTGTGCTTCGATATGATCAAAAAAGTGATCATCGAGATACGACAAGTGCTCTCGGTGTTCTCGCAGGAAATTAGTAATGGCAACAAAATTCTTTTCCAAAAAACGCTTGTATAATCGAGGGTTACCAGCTTCCCTGAACGCCTGTATTTCAAATGTGTCGTCTTGGGTGGCGAAAGATTTGCTCGACTCGAACGGCACCACCTTTAGCATCTCGGGGTTAGCGATTTTCATCAGCTCATAGTGTAAAGAGCTATTTGCTTTGTCTTTGGGTTCTTCGAGCCTGTAACAGGCATGCAGCACATCAAGCTCAAAAATACAGAACGTATTGAATTTTAATCGCCGACAATAGGAAGCCACTTTGTTAGTGGTGTTGTACATGATGTTAAACATCTGATGGGCATCTTGACCATAGACATCACTGAGTGCCTTTATTTGAGTGTCATACTGGCCTTCAAGCTTTGCTAACGCACCCGACGTCAATTTAAACCGATTATCCCGCATAATTTGATTTTTATCAGTACCGGTGAATGTCAACACATTACCCAGGTACCCACTCGCCAAAAACATATTTCGATTAAACGCCTTCGAAATTTGTATCTTTCGAAACATCGGAATATAGTATTCCTCGACATTGGGCATGCTCATCACATAGGTATAATCAAAGGCACGCGGTGTCACTATATCTGCTCTTTTGCGCGCCGCAATGCCATATTTCTTCGACACATAATTCGAAATCACGCAGTCAGGTATATAACTAAAACCTCCTGTGACAATTTCAAGTTTCTCTGCTTGGCTCTGCAGAAAAATCGCCAGTGAGGTTCTCGAATCACGTCCACCGGTCAGGTTATGGCCCAGCACGTCTACATCAATATAGGCACAATACTCATCAAGCACATGACGGATTCTTTTATGCAGCAATGCAAGCCTGTCATCACGACCCATATCAGCAAGCTCACGCGCCGGAAACTTATCCTCCAATGACGTACTGACGGTCTCTGTCAGTTCAATGGTTTCCAGGGAGTCGTGAAATTGAATTTCGTTGTGGGGTGTTCCCATATTCGCGTAATACGCCAGCGAATAATTAAAGAAGTGATTGGCGAAAAAATCGTCATTAACGCTCAGCGGCAATCCAGCAAGTTTGACGGCATCGAGTAACAGGGTCGGATTATTCGAGAATAGCAGAAGGCCCTCCTGTTGATAGCTGTTGAGCAATTGCAGATACAACCCGCTACCGTCAATGCGCACGGTGCCATCTTGCAATGTGATTCTGGAAAACGATCCGTCAAGCTCATACGAGGGACAGTCAAAGAGATCCAGCTTTTCCGCAACCTTCCGGGTGTAAGGCTTCGGGTATCGCACCATGAACCCGTCTTCATAATAGAAACGGTTTTTGTCGTGATGTATTCGGTCGTCAAAGCTCCGCTGACTTTGCTCGTCCGAGGGCGGAAAAAACAAAAACCTGAATTCCCCTACCGAATATTCCCGAACATCACGGGTGTCTATCGTGAGTTCAGAAAGATCAAGTGGATTGCGACTTTTGACAATTAAGTATGGGGTTTGCATGGGCTTCCGGCAGCACAGAATCAATACCTACCGGGTTGCAATTATCCGACCAGGTCACAAAACGATTAGCTTGGCTGCCCATCACTCGCAGAAAAGCGGCACACCTCGTCAAAGCCAGCTAGCGACCGCTCCATACCGGGTCGCGCTTCTCGGCAAATGCCCGGGCGCCCTCCAGTTGATCCTCCGAGCTGTAAAGCCGATCTACGGTGGCAAGCTGTCGTTTCGATACCCGATTGAGCGCATCCTGAAAACGCATATTTTCAGCCTCTCTAACCACCTCTTTGATTGCCGCATACACGAGCGGCGGTCCCTCAGCGAGCAGACGCGCGAGCTCCCAGGTCTTGTCTAACAGTGTTTCAGGCGTGCACACCTCTTTTATCAGCCCCCAATGCAGGGCCTCGGTGGTATCAAACCAGCGACCGGTCAATAAAAGATCCATCGCTACATGATAGGGAATCCGTTTTGGTAACTTGATGGAGGCTGCGTCAGCGACCGTGCCAGACTTGATTTCCGGTAATGCAAACGTCGCGTTATCACTGGCCATGAGCAGGTCACAAGAGAGCGCTAATTCAAGCCCTCCACCACAGCAAATACCGTTGATGGCCGCAATCACCGGTTTGTTCAGATTACCCAGTTCCTGCAATCCACCGAAACCGCCAATCCCGTAATCACCGTCGACAGCATCACCCGTTGCTGCTGCTTTAAGATCCCACCCGGCACAAAAGAATCGATCTCCTTCTGCTCTCAGGATCGCAACCCGCAAGGCCGGGTCATCCCGATACGCCATAAATGTTTCACCCAGCAATCGACTGGTGGCCAGATCAATGGCATTGGCCTTGGGACGGTCAAGAGTGACTTCGAGGATATGACCTTCCTGTCGGGTTCTAACGGCTGGTTGTGTCATGGAGGTGATACCCCTTTTGGTGGTGGTGTGCGTGGATAACTAGTCTGCCATAGAGATCAATGCGTCTGCCACAATCGCATCGGTGGCACGGCACAATAACGGATTGATCTCCAGCTCGACGATCCTGTCAGTGTTTTGGAGTATCAGTGTCTGAACGGCCATCACGGTGTTTATGATGGCCTGCACGTCAGCGCCGGGTTTACCACGATACCCGTCGAGCACTGATGCGATGCGCAGTTGGTGCAGTGCCCGATCAATCGTGTTCGGGTCTACCGGCAGTAGCAATTGCACAGCATCATGCATGATCTCGGTGTACACACCACCTGCTGCCAGCGTCAACAGGTACCCCAAGACAGGATCTCGTACCACCGACACCAGCAGCTCACAGATCACCTCTTCTACATAGGTTTCCACTAAAAAAGACGATGCTATTGGATCGAGCTCACGAGCGGCGCTCATGACACTACTGGCGTTGTGCAGATTGAGCCGAACAGCATGGTGCTCGGTCTTGTGGGCAATGCCCTCACCCTTGAGCACCACTGGGTAGGTTACCTGATGTGCAACGGCCTCTAACGCATCCAGTGACTCCGCGCGGTGCGAAGCAGGCACATTCAGGCCGCCTTCAGCCAGCCACTGTTTTGCCTGAGCCTCAGTGACGACGCGAGGCGATGATCGCAGTGGTGGTGCGTTTATCACCGGCACGAAAATCTTGCCACCTGTTTTGGTAATCGACGAGGCGACCGACGCAGCTTCAATAGCGTCGATACATTCAGTGACACCCATCATCGGTACAATACCGGCCGCCATCAGTTCGGCGCCCACGGTTTCCGGTAACGCATCCGGTAGTGTTGCAAGCACAGCCGCCCTCGCGCCTGTTTGTTGTTGTGCAGCGATAAACGAGCGGGTGGCCAGCAACCAATCCGCGCCGTCACATCGGTCAACCCGCGGATAATCCATAACCAGCACGGTCAGATCAGCATTGCGCTGCATCATTGCTGCATAGGCGGCAGTCATTTTTTCGGTATCACCCCAAACATAGGTGTGATAGTCCAACGGATTCGCCAGTGCAACCATAGGACCGAGTGCGGCACGTAAGGACTGTTGCTGACTATTGGTCAACGGTGGATAGGTGACGGACGTGCCATACGATGCATCTGACATTAAACCAGCCTCACCACCCGAGCAACTCATAGACTGAATAGCCGTGCCGGGCAACGGCCCCAGCAGATGAATCAGTTTGAGTGTTTCGAGTAACGTGGTTAACGAAAAAACACGCGCAATTCCCAGGCGTTTGAGGAACGCATCCGCTGCGGTGTCTGCACCCGATATTGAATTGGTGTGCGATACCATCGCCTGACGTGCCTGTTCGGAGCGACCGGCTTTTATGGCAATAACCGGCTTGCCTAACGACAGCGCTTCTTGCGCCATGCGCTCAAACGCTGCGACATCACCAAACCCTTCGACATACAGCCCAAGCGCAGTCACGCGAGGGTCGGTCAACACCGCCTGTCCCAACTCGCCAATAGACAGTTGTGCCTGATTACCCGCTGTCAGTACATAGGCGATGGGCAGTCCGCGCTGTTGCATCGTGAGATTGATGGCGATATTTGACGACTGGGTAATTAACGCAACACCTCGCTCGACGCGTTGGCCACCATGCTGATCAGGCCACAACAAGGCACCATCAAGGTAATTAATCAGACCGTAGCAATTGGGACCGATGATCGGCATGTCAGCAGCTGCCGTGACCAGATCAGCCTGCAATTGGACACCCTCGCTGTCCTCCGCCTGCGCTTCGCTGAACCCGGACGCAAAACACACAACGCCGCCAGCCCCTCGCTCTTTTAGCTCACTGACCAGTTGTACGGTCGCATGACGATTGACGCCAATGAAGGTGGCATCAGGGGCAGCCGGGAGATCGGCAACGCTGCGATAACACGGCAAACCACACAACGTTTGATGGTTGGGATGAACAGGCCAGATCTCACCGGCAAACCCGGCGCGTTGACATTGTTCGATAACGCTTTTGGCCCAACTGCCGCCAATCACCGCAAGGGATTGCGGACGAAATAACCGGTCGGTATTCATCATGATCGGTGCACCGTCAGTCTGCCCGTTCCTGAACCAAGACGATCAGACACACAGATGATCAGGCGCCCAGCGGCCGCAACAAATCACGACTGATAATGTGGCGTTGTATCTCGGAGGTACCGTCCCATATACGCTCAACCCGGGCGTCGCGCCAAAACCTTGCGAGCGGCAAGTCGCTCATCAAACCCATGCCACCGTATATCTGCAGGGCCTCATCGGTCACCCTTGATAACATTTCAGAGGCAAACACCTTGGCACTGGCTATTTCGCGGTTAGCTGGCAGTTGCTGATCAAGACGCCAGGCGGCAGCCAGTGTCATCCAGTCAGCGGCATCAATATCAGTAATCATGTCAGCCAGCTTAAACGACACTCCCTGAAATTTTGCGATGGGTTGTCCAAACTGTTTGCGTTCTGCCGCGTACGGTAATGCCAGGTCGAACACCCGTCGCGCCCGCCCTACACACATAGCCGCCACGGTAATACGGGTGGCATACAGCCACTCGTTCATAATGTCGAAACCACCGTGTACATCGCCGAGTACCTGGCTCGCCGGCAGTCGGCAGTCGCGAAAACTCAACACACAATTTTGATAACCGCGATGAGAGACCGACTCATACCCCGGCAAGATATCGAACCCCGGGGTATCCCGATCAACCAGAAAGCAGGTTATTTTTTTCTTCGGCCCACGCGGCGTATCCTCTTCGCCGGTGGCAATAAACACAATCACAAAATCGGCAACATTCGCGTGTGATATAAAGTGTTTGGTCCCATTCACCACCCAATCCCCGTTGGTGAGTTTCGCGGTGCATTTCATACCGCGCACATCAGAGCCGGCATCAGGCTCTGTCATCGCCAACGCATCAAAGCGCTCGCCACGCAACGCAGGCAGCAGATAACGTTCTCGCTGTTCACCCTCGCACGCCATTAGAATACCGGAGGGCCGCCCGAAAAAATGGGTTAGCCCCATCGACCCTCGCCCCAGCTCACGCTCAAGCAGCGCAAAGTCAAGATGGTTAAGACCACCACCGCCTACCTCTTCCGGAAAATTCGCTGCATAAAATCCGCTGTCGATACACTTCGCGGTCAGCTCCTTCGCAATCTCGACAGGCACGTCACCGGTCTTTTCAACCAGCGCCTCGTGCGGGTAAATTTCGTTCTCAACAAACGAACGAACCGTATCGACGATCATCTGTTGTTCTTGTGTTAATCCAAAGTGCATAACCGTGGTAGTCCTGAGCAGTGATGGTTTATTGTTTTAGTTGTCAATCTGTCGCGACGGTGGCTGACCTTGTGCGCTGTCGCAGCCCCATCAGTTTTTACCCGTTTGATGTAGGTTGCTCGCGCAGTCGTTCATCGTGCTCACGCAATAGTCGGCCTGCCCCCCAATTGCGCTCCTTGAGCGCTCGCATCATACCCACCAAATTATCATCACGGATACGTTCAAGCTCCCGAATGGTGTAGGCGCCAGACTGTTCATCGGACTGTGATGCAATGGTGTTGACCAGCTCGTCGGTCAGCTCAGGCACGTCCATGAGTTTGGTCCATGGCCATTGCAGACACGGACCAAACTGCTCAATAAAATGCGCCATACCCGCCTCGCCACCGGCGATCCGATAGGTTTCAAATAAACCCATTTGTGCCCAGCGAAGTCCGAAACCATACCGAATGGCGTCATCTATTTCTTCCGTAGTCGCCACACCGTCTTTGACCAGCCATAACGCTTCACGCCACACCGCTTCCAGAAAACGATCGGCAATATGTGCATCGATTTCCTGACGAACCACCAACGGTTTCATACCGATGCCGGTCAGTATGGTCTGTGCAGCTGCAACTCGCTCATGCTCTTTGACAGAACCTGCGACAAGTTCGACCAACGGCAACAGATAGACCGGGTTAAAGGGATGCGCGACCATGATTTGCTCGGGGTGACTGGCGCCCTCTTGCAGCTCGGACGGTTTAAAACCCGACGTCGAAGAACCAATCACTGCTTCGGCACGACAGTGCTGCTGTATGTCGTGGAACGTCGCGTGTTTGATGTCGAGGCGCTCCGGTACGCTTTCCTGAATCCAGCCAGCGTGCTGTACCGCACTTGCTATCGAGTCGCTAAAAGTCAGGGTACCTTCATCCGGTGCTGCAACGTCTGACAGCTGCGGCAAGGATCGCCGCGCATTATCGAGCACTGCTGCCAGTTTGCGCTCGGCGTCCGGGTCAGGATCAAAGACAGTAACGTCCCAGCCGTTTAATAAAAAACGCGCAGCCCAACCACCGCCGATAACACCGCCGCCTACAATCGCAGCAACCTTATTATGTGGCCGCTTCATACCGGCGCTCGCTTGACCAGCTTGAGTTTTTCCCTGACTTCATCGGGCCCGATCACCCTTGCACCCATCGCTGTCACAATGGTGGCTGCCCGTTCGACCAATTGCGCATTGGTTGCCAACACCCCTTTTTCCAGCCACAAATTATCTTCGAGACCGACGCGCACATTACCGCCAGCGAGCATAGCGGCGGCGGCATAGGGCATTTCGTTTCGGCCAATTGAAAACGCCGAGAAACACCAATGATCGGGTACGTTGTTAACCATTGCCATAAAGGTGTTGAGATCATCAGGTGCACCCCAAGGCACACCCATACACAACTGTATTAACACAGGGTCTTCTATCAGGCCTTCGTCTACCAGTTGTTTTGCAAACCACAAATGACCGGTGTCGAATGCCTCAATTTCAGGTCTGACACCGAGCGCGGTCATTTGTGCCGCCATTGCGCGCAACATACCCGGAGTATTTGTCATGACGTAGTCTGCTTCTGCAAAATTCATGGTGCCGCAATCGAGCGTGCAGATTTCCGGAAGACACTCGGCAATGTGAGCCACACGCTCTGTCGCACCTGCCATGTCGGTTGCCTGAGGATTCAAAGGCAGCGGTTGTTCAACATCACCAAACACCATATCGCCACCCATACCGGCAGTCAGGTTCAGCACGACATCTGTATCCGACGCGCGAATTCGGTCGGTAACCTCACGAAAAAAACCAAGATCACGGCAGGGCACACCGGTGTCTGGATCACGCACATGACAATGGACGATGGCCGCACCGGCTTTCGCCGCATCAATGGCACTGTCGGCGATTTGTGCAGGGCTTCTCGGCACATGCGGAGAGCGGTCTTGCGAACTGCCCGAACCGGTCACGGCACAAGTGATAAAAACGTCTCGGTTAGCGCTTAACGGCATGTTAGTGTTCCTCTGGATTTTCAGCGACGCTATCATGTTTTATTGGTAGCTGCATCTTCTAACCCGACGAATCATCACGGGAGTGACAGGCAAGGCATGATTCATACACTGGCAGTCAATAACTACCGGTCATTACTGCACCTCGTGATGCCGCTGGCACAGCTGACCGTTGTGACTGGCGCAAATGGCAGTGGTAAATCCAACCTGTATCGGGCCTTGAGGCTTCTGGCGGAGACGGCCCAGGGTGGTCTGAACGGTGGTGTCATTCCGGCACTGGCCCGACAAGGCGGTCTTGAGTCCGTCTTTTGGGCAGGCCCCGAGTCACTGTCCAAGGGGATGCAAGATGGCAGTGTTGAGATACAAGGCGGCCCACGCACTTGTCCGGTCAGGCTCAAACTGGGATTTAACGCAGACGACTATGGGTATGCCATAGAGCTCGGGTTGCCGGAACCCTCACACAGTCTGTTTTACAAAGACCCCGAAATAAAACGTGAAGTCATTTGGGCCGGCGATGTACTGAAACCGTCAACGGTGTTGGTTGAACGTAAGGGTCCTTTGGTCAGGGTAAAGTCCGGCCGATCATGGCACGTGGCCAACAACCATACGGCAACCTACGACAGCCTGTTCTCTCTACTCACCGATGCGACGCTGGCACCCGAGATTCTCATGTTGCGCGAACGCATACGCGATTGGCGTTTTTATGATCAATTCAGGACCGACCCGGACGCCCCTGCGCGACGCCCCGGCCTCGGCACCCGCACGCCGGTATTGGCGCACGACGGGTGCGATCTTGCAGCAGCGCTGCAGACCATTCGGGAAATTGGTGACACCAACGGACTCGACGCTGCCATTGATGATGCGTTTCCGGGTGCCCGACTCACCATTGATGTCAGTCACGATGGCCATTTCTCGCTACATTTTTCTCAGCCAGGGTTGCTGCGCCCTTTGGATTGTCGCGAGCTCTCCGATGGCACGTTACGGTATGTGTTGTTGGTCACCGCGTTGTTGTCGCCCAGACCGCCTTCATTACTGGTACTAAACGAACCCGAAACCAGCCTGCACCCCGATCTCCTGCCTAGCCTTGCACGGCTCATTACGCAAGCGGCCACCCGCTCGCAGGTATGGGTTGTCTCCCATTCCGCTGCGCTGGTCGAGACACTGCTTCAGTCTCATGCGCCACAACTCGCGCCGGGCGCGACGCTGTTATACGACGACGCTGACGACACGCTGCAACAGATTCGGCTGCTCAAAACGACGGGGCAAACTTTGGTTGACGGTCAACACAGGCTCAACATGCCGGCATGGCGATGGTAATGACGAGCCCGGTGTGCGCCGGGACCACACTGGCATGGCTTGCCCAAATTGGCAGCTCCCGAATTTACCAAAAGCCACTGAGCTGACACTGAGCAGCCATTGGGCTGACATTGGCTGCGTTACTTTGTCGTGGGATGGCCATAGTTAGCCGGGGTTGGCAGCGATTGGCTGGCGTTAAAACCGGGTTAAACAGCGTCAGTTTTGAGTATTCTGACTTCCAGTAATTCGGCGTTGGCGCTTGCGGTGTAGGCAAAGTCGGTTGCCGGTGGTATCACAAACGCATCTCCGGCGACCAGCACACTGGTGTGATGGTTAGCCACCGACAGCGTCACCTCTCCGTCGGTCACAAACGCAAACAGAATGTCATCGTGATGCTGAGAGCTCAGCGATGCACTGGCTGCCTGCGAATCGGGCCTGGCAATATGCACGGATGCTGCGTTTGCAGAACATCGTGCAACCCCGGTATCGCTATAGACAAAACCTGATTGATACCAAGGCTGCCAGTCTGCATCGGTTGACCGGTAATGGCAGAACACCTGACCTTGAAACTCTCGCTCGGGTTGATAATGGGGGGTGGGCAGACTGAGCTCGTGATCGATGGTGGTCATATGCTCGGCCGGCACCGCAATCTCAATAACCTGCAGTTCATCAGACGCCTCAAGTACCTGATGCCGGATGCCCGGAGGCTGCGTCACGCAGTCACCGGCTTCCAGCAGGAATGGCGGACCCTGATCCTCATAGACCAGCCGCACCCATCCGTGGTAGCAGTAAATCAACTGAAAACCGACGGTGTGATAATGCACCATGTCGGGCACCGGCCCGCCGTCAGGTATACGAATGTGGGACGCAATAATGCTACCGCCCAGCCGATCCGGCACAAGATCACGATAGTGCATACCGGCTCGACCGATAACCCATGACGCGCCATCACTGAGTCGGCGTACTTCAAACGCCTGTGTGGGTTTTGGAATGGTGAGCTCGGTTGCTGCGGGTGGCACTTCTACCACCACACCGTTTGGCGCTTGCGCTCGCATCCCCCCGGTGGCAGCACCGGACCAGACACCCGCTGAGTCTCGATCAAGGGGCATAGACGTGCCGGTTGGCAGAATGATGGTTTGACCGGTCGGGCGGGGAGCTGCCCGGTCAAGACGAATCTCAAGACCATAACCGTTTAGGATCGCAACCTGCGGATCATCAGACGGATAGATCGCGTTGAGTCTAAACCCTACACTGCCAGTAAAAAATGCGAGATCGTCGGTAAGATTGCCAGAACCAATCACCACCTGTGCAACACCATGTTGATCCGCGAGGGTCATAACAGAAGTCCCGTTATCATCAGGTGACTGCTGCCTTTATCTTAAAGTGAGGCTGATCCCAACGACCTTCGCGCATGATCAACGCGAGCCGCTCAACAGCCTTTGCAACATCATCACTGTCCAGATACAGCGGCGTGAAACCAAACCGCAAAATGTCGGGCGCACGGAAATCGCCCACGACACCGGCACTGATGAGAGCCTGCACGATCGCATAGCCTTCGGGGTGCCGAAACGACACCTGTGAGCCACGCTGTTGAGCGTCACGCGGACTGGCTAACACGAGCTCCGGGCATTGTGATTCGACACCTGCAATAAATTGCTCACTGAGTTTAATGGAAGCTTGCCTGACAGCATCCATAGACACCTGCTCCCAAATATCGAGCGCGGCATCCAGGATAGATAACGCCACAACCGGGGGTGTACCGACCCGCATTCGCTCCACACCGTCTGCTGGCGTGTAGTGTTGATCGAATGCGAACGGCGCGGCATGCCCCAACCACCCGGACAGTGCCGGACGGATACGCTGCTGGTGTCGTGGTGCCACATAAATAAACGCCGGTGCACCCGGACCACCATTCAGGTATTTATAGGTGCAGCCAACTGCAAAGTCCGGGTTCTCGTCGTGGAGATTCACTGGAATAGCACCAGCCGAGTGAGCCAGATCAAGCACCACGGTTGCGCCGACAGCGTGCGCTTTTTTAACGATTGATGCCGTGTCGTGCAAGCGTCCGGTCCGGTAATCCACCCCGGTGAGCAGCACCACGGCAACGGATGGGTCAATGGCCGACGCCAGATGCTCTGGCTCCACCACTTTCAGCTTTCCAGCCGATCTATTCTTGAGTAACCCCTCGACCATATACAGGTCTGTTGGGAAATTGCCGGAATCGGAGAGTACCACCGCGCGATCGGGCACCAGATCCATCGCCGCATCGACTGCTTGAAATACCTTAATGGACAACGTATCACCCATCACGATAGAGCCTGCCGGCGCGCCCAGCATGGTTGCAAGGCGATCGCCGGTTTTCGACGGGGCAGCCATCCATCCGGCTTTGTTCCATCCTTGTATCAGCAGTTCACCCCACTCTTGTTCGAGTGTTGCCGACACTTTTTCGGTGGCTGCCAGCGGTAGCGGCCCAAGGGAATTGCCGTCGAGGTAGACGAGGTCTTCGGGCAAGTGAAACTGTTGTTTCGTGTGTTTAAAACAGCTAGATGCAGTCATGGAGATAGGGTCAGTCTGGCGACGTGTTGGCCTGTTGCAGGATGCGATGCAATTCCGGACGGTTAAGCCGGACCTCGTCAGGCGTTAAGCCCTCAACCGAGTGCGGAAATTTTAACCAAGCCTCGGTCTCGTGCAAATAGTAGTCAGGGACACGGGCGCTTTTATTGCGGGTCGGTTTGAAATACGGCACCGCCACACGTATTTCTGATGGCGCATTGCGCCTTGCCAGCCGATGTATCGTTGCGATAATCGCGTCGATGCTTTTACCGGTGTCAAAGACGTCGTCAACGATTAGCAACCGATCGGTATGCTGTATTTTTTTGATCAGATAATTAAGACTGTAAACACGCACCGTATCAGTGCTGGAGTCAATTCCGTGGTAGGCCGCCGTTCGTATCGCGATATGATCGGTTTCCACACCGTAGTGGGCAAACAGTTCCTGCACCGCGATACCCATCGGCGCTCCACCTCGCCACACAGCTACAATGAAGGTCGGCAGATAACCACTATCGTGCACCATCGCGGCAAGCTTAAAGGAGTCTTCCAATAGTGTTTGCGCGTCGAGGTACTGTTTTTCGCTCATGATGGTCTATGTGGTGTCTTGTGTATTGTTTGGTCCATTATCTTATCCATTGTTTGGTCCTGTGTTTTGGCCACTGTCTTGTAGGGTCTTGCCCTTGGTCTTGGCTATGGTTTTGGCCAATACCCTAACGTTCGCTTGGCTGATTTGCCCCGGCATTCACCGTTCTCATGGCAGGGATAAAGCACCGGCTCCACCTGCACAGGCTTTTACTGAGGCTGTCAGACACTGATGGCGACTCATGACACGCCAACGTCGTTGCGGAATCATACAAAGCAACCTCTTCTCACATTTTGAGTGTTTGATCGCCATCTTGGCAGCAGATACCGTTATCATAGTAAGTTGATTTCGCCCCACTGTCGATGTTCAGGTAATTATGACGAACGAAACGGATTCAAAGTCGGTACCGCCAGCCTCAGCTCCTGCCAAGCAGTTCATTTCAGAGCAGAGCTTGCTCGAAGACGCCTACCAACTTGGAGTCAACATTTTTAATGATGGCTTTAGACCGACTTTTATTGTCGGGCTATGGCGCGGCGGTAGCAGTGTTGGTATCGCCGTACAGGAGTGTCTTCAGTATCTTGGCGTAGAAACCGATCACATCGCGCTACGCACGAGTTATCGCGGGGCCGCGCGTTATGAACAAATGCTGCAAGATCCCTCCACCGAAATCAGAGTGCATGGCACACAGTATTTATTGGAGACACTAAATGCCGATGATCAACTGCTGATTGTCGATGACGTCTATAGCAGTGGCCTGAACGTCAAGGCAGTGATTGACCGGCTTGGGCAACGGCTCAAACGCAATACGCCCGACCATATCAGGGTCGCAGTACCCTGGTACAAACCCACACGCCAACGCACCGATCGCAGTCCCGACTATTACCTTCATACCACCAGCGACTGGTTGGTCATGCCCTATGAGCTGACGGGCTTGACCGATGCTGAAATTGCACAACACAAACCGTATATTACAGCGCTACGCACCGCTCGCGTCAGCGATACTGCAACGGCGAATAATTCAACGGCCAGCAGTTAAACATTGTGTCTCACCCGCTCAGTGCTTTTATTCCGCAGGGATTGGCAGGCCTCACCGGATCCAACGGACACGCTGCGCTCGGTGCTGCCATGGTGGTGGATATTTCCGGCTCAACCAGACTCGCAGAGCATTACTGCCTGGTGGGGCCAGCAGGCATCGAGTCGTTTCGTCGGGTTATCGCAAACACGTTCAGTCAGCAGATTAACTGCATTTATGCGTATGGCGGCGAAGTCGTCTACTTTTCCGGTGATGCGTTAGTCGCCTATTGGCCAGCCGGAACCTCAAAACCTGCTGTGTTATCCACACTGCCAACAGATCAGGCATCCACCAACCCGAACCCAAACCAAGCAAAGTCACCACCAATTGACGCCCACTGTGTTAGCCAGGCCACTGATTGTGCCAGCGCACTGATGGCCATTAGCCAGAATAACAACGCTGCCGTTAAACTTACGGGCATGTCACCGGTGGCCACGTTGTCCCCAAGGACCAGTATGCAGCCGTTGGTCAGCGCCCAACTGTCGGACAACACGCGACAGCTGGATGGCACACAACCACTGCCCAGCGTTCATATTGGTGTGGGTTACGGTGAGTTACATGCGGTACGCACACAAAACCGAGCCAACTCTCGCCTGCTGCTGGCTGGCGACGCGTTAATCAATGCGACCCAAGCGATGACCACAGCCATTGCTGGCGAAATTCGCCTCTCCCCTCAAGCCAAAGAGAGAGCCAGGCTCAAAACAACACCACCCCACGAGCAGTTTACCCGGGTAGCTAACGAAGAACTCAGCGATCCGGGCCGATTTGTCTCACCCAATCTGCACCGGTATCTGGTCAGAGAACATACGCCGTACTCCGAAGCCATACGACACATCAGCTGCCTGTACTTTCGTGTGCATATCGATACCCACGACGCCAACGACGCGGCTTTGTATCAATCCATCACTGAGCGCGCCCAAATCATTATCTCCGGGCACTGTGCAGGAACCGGCAATTTTGTCATTGATCATCTGGGTGTCGTTATTAAGGTTTATCTTGGTGTGCCGAACGACACGTATCGCAATAATTGCCAGCGGCTGGTAACGATCGGGCAACAGTTGGCAACCCTTGCACGCTCGTTGAAACAAGACTGGTGTGGCGGAGTTGCAACCGGCAAATGTTTTTGCGACACACTCGGTACGATGCAACGTAAAGAATATATCGTCACTGGCTTCCCGATGTTTCTTGCGGCCAGGTTGTGTGAGGGCACACTGAATGAGCTCACGTGTTCTACCGATGTTGCCGAGCGCCTGGTCGATACGCATACCACCGAGTATCTCAAAACATTACGGCCCAAAGGCTTTACCCACGACATCAGGGTCATGAGTATTGTCGACATTCTAAATCCTTCCGTACGGCGCGCAGCATTTTATGGTCGTGTGCAGGTGCGCGAAAAACTCATCAACACGGTGTCGCAACCAACGGGGGATATGGCCAAAGTGGTTTATATCACTGGTGACGCGGGCGTGGGTAAATCAACGTTTATTGATCACTTTCTCGATCAAAGCGCACCAAGACTCATTCCAAACCGTCTTTCCGGCATCTATCGGGTCGCAAACCGCACCAGCGAGTACACGTCAGCGTTTACCTGTTGGTTACCCGTGGTCGACGAGTGTGGCGGTGAAGGTACGTCGGCAGCACTCATTGAGCAACAGGGTGTCACCAGCAATCCCACTCAGGAAAACGCCTACTCCAATGCATCACGGCAGGTTATGGATTCATTGCTACAGGTGCTATCCAACCACATGGCAGCTCGTGCGCTGGTAGTGCTCGAAGATGTGCATTGGATGGACACCGCATCATGGACACTGCTGGAACGGCTGGTCAAGGCGCGTCCTGATTTATGTTATGTCTGTGCCAGCAGGCCAGTGTCAGAACCCGATGAATTAAAAACAATCAGACGCTCAACGCAATTTATTGAAATCAATTTACAGGGTCTTGATGTTCGCGCCCTCGAATCCGTGGTGAATCAGACACTGCCGTTTGGTACTGCCAACGACGAAATCATTGAGCTGGTCAAAGTCAAAACACAAGGAAATCCTTTTTTTATACGCGAACTCGTCAGATATCTGGAGCAAAGTGGTGCTATCGAACCGGTCAACACCATTTGGGTGAGGCGACGCGACCGCACGCTGTATAGCGACACCATTGGTATTGCCGAGCTGATTGCGGCTCGTATTGATCAGCTGAGCCATTCCGAACGTGAAGTCCTGCAAGCCTGCAGCATCTTACAGCAGCATATTCAGCCACAGGTGTTGTTACACCTGTTAAGTGATACGTTTTCAATTGAATCCATTGAAAGCACACTGGAATCCTTGCTGTATAACGATTACCTGCGTATCAGTGCCGACACCGAAGACAGCTGGGCGTTTGTCCATGATCTGCTGCGAGAAAGTATTTACGAGATGCTGCCACCGTCACTTCGCATCCAACTGCACACACGCGCTGCAATTTATTTTGAAGCGTCGGCAGGCGCGGATGTAAACGCAGCGCAGCTCACCTATCACTGGAACGGCGCCAACCATCCGAAAAATACCATTCACTATGGCGAAAGAGCAGCGCGCGAGGCGCTACAGAAAGGTGCTTGCCAAGAAACAGTTGAAGTACTGTCATTGTGTCTGCAGGCATGGCAAACCGATTCCGCTATTGCATCACCGCAGCTCGTCATACATTGGTTAGTGCTGCGTTGTGCAGCATGGTCGCAATTGGGCAACCACCAACAACGGCTCATTGACGCCCGCGAGGTGGTGCTGCTGGCGGGCCGACGCTACCCCAAAACCGAACGAACCCTCATTGTTTCAAGCGCAACCAAACTCGCCGGTCGCGCGCTATCCAGTCGATTACCGTCATGGTTAAAAACCCCCCATCCAAGCCCACCCGATGAGACGTTAAGCCAGGTCATTAAGGCACACAGGCACGCCACCTACGCCGGTTTTTTTCTGCGCACACCGCTAGACGCTCTGTATAACAGTCTCTGTGCTGTCAATCTTGCAGAAGCGATGGACGACAAGCCACAACTGGCGGGAGGGTATGCAGAGCTTGGCGGGTTTCTTGGGGTGGTGGGACTCCGAAAAACCGGCTACCGATATCTTGATAAAGCCAAGAAACTCAGCGAAGACCTTGGCGAACTTGCCAGTCAGGCTCACGTGTATATGTCGGATGCCCTGTTCTCCGTTGGCATGGGAGACTGGACACGGAGTCAAGCGTCTGCAGAATCATGTCGAGAGGCTGCGACACAGGTTAATGACAGAGCCCAATGGTGTACGGCTCGCACCATCGATTTTTGGCGACTATTTTATCAGGGGCAACTTGACGAGGCACTGGCATTGGCACGCAGTAATGAAGTCGATAGCCGCAATGCCCGGCACTATCTGTTGCAGTTATGGGCTATTCATCACCAGATTTTATGCCTGCTCTACCAGGATCGCCCTGCCGATGCCTTGGCCGAGTTCAGCAAAATAGACAAAATCTATATCAGGGATTGGACAATCACCGAAGATCTGCCCACACAGGCACTGCGCGTTTTATGTTTGCATCGGTGTGGTGATGAAGAAGATGCGTTTGCACGCTACCGAACTGTCGTTGCGATTGTAAAAACCGAACAAATGACCGCACGCCATTCGCAATTGGAGATATATTCTGCCGTACTGGAGTACCACTTTCTGGCCAAACCGTTCTATCAGGATGCCCACCAGTGGTCAACCGAAGCTCTGATGTTACTCAAGACGCTGAAAAAATTCAGCCGTCTGTTCCCTATCGGCAAAAGCCGCCTTCATTATTGGCAGGCACGACTTGCGATGGTTAACGGCAAACGCCAACACGCAAAGACGTTGCTGCGACGCGCCAAGTCATTGGCCGCATCACTGTCGCTGCACAACGACCTGCTACGCCTGACTCAAGTAGAGGCAGGTTCAATGGACGCCAATCCAAGCGCAATAACTTCTGGCACAGATAACCACTAAATTCATCACACGCATTGATTAACGCTGAACGACTGATGTTAACCGCACGGTGCCTTGTGTTGTTTTTACACCGGCATTGTCTACGACACCATTGGGTCGGTGAAAGCAGATTTCCAATGATTCTGTCAGTTGGCCCGACTGATCTTGGTTACCCGACTGGTCTTGGTTATCCGACTGATATTTTTTATCAGGTGGACATTTTTTATCAGACTGAGTGAGGCGCGTGATACTGACAAATCCGTCACCTTCGAAACATTCTGTTTCAACCGTCACTGACAGTGCTGCTTTTTGTGCCAACGCCTGTATTGCAGACAGCGCCGGTTCAACCGCTCCACTTGAGTCAACCGTTTCTCTCACAGCATTCACGCTATCAGCATCACGCGGGCAATTGGAGTCACCGGTGTTTTCGCTGTCATCAGCTCCACGACGATGGTCGGTAGATAGCGTCGCTGCCTGCGCATATTTTTCGGCATCTACGTCTGTTAAATCCAGGGTCAGTTGTTCAGACCTGACCAATTGATCTGCCCGTGTGTTGCCAAACGGATACGGCGCATACAACGGTGAGCTGTGCACCTGATGAATGATGACAGGTTGCTCTTCGGGTAACTGTACCTCAAGTGTTGCGTATGACGATACGTGCTCATCACCGGACAGCAATACCACGTTGGGTATTCGATAGTAGGCAATTAGCGCAAGAAACAATGACAGATCTTTGGTATAACCAGACCAAGAATCTGATTGATACGGATACAGGAGACCGTCATCCCCGGTACTGACGTGTCGAGGCAATACGATGGACGACATACCCACAAACTTAAATGCATGCGCTGGCCACTGTTGCAGTGTACTAACGAGCTCCATTAACTTGTGCGGATCAACAAGACTGCCTGCAAAGGGGTCCTCCAGGCTTCGTGGTGAGCGATTTAAGCGTGTGTCGATCATCGCAAGGTGAAACCCCCGATGACTTGAACCCGCAATGTCGGCAATGTCGGTATCGGCGGTCGGCAACTGTAAGTGACTACGCTGGAACTGTTTAAAACAGTGTTTGGCCAGCTCTGGCGCCTCGATGTCCCTGCCCTCCCAGTTGTCAGTGATTTCGTGATCATCAAACATCGTGAGCAGTGGCAGCCGACTGGACAATTGTCTGAATTGCGGCGCCGAATACAATTTGAAGTAAGGTTTCCGGTAGCCGTCAGCCAGCGGGGCAGGATCAAACAGGCCTCGTGTTGCATCGCGATAAATCTGGTCCCCCAGCAACAGCGCAAAGCCCACCGGCACCGCAGAAGTATCGGCATACGATACCATCGCATCCACCGATCGGTAAGCCGGCTGTTCGTCAAAAATACCGGGCGGATACTGACAGCTTGCAACGAGGAAACCGGCAGACTCCTCGGTGTCATCACGATACGGATGCACTGGCACATAACAAAAGTCATCGTGCTCCACAGACCCGTTCAACAATTTTTGAATAGCCTCAGGTACCTCGGCAAACATAGACTCAAGCCGGATCGGTGCATCTGCCCCCAAAGCAGGTTCATCGCCGACAGGTGCAACACTGGCAAGGGTCAGCAGATTTTCGTTGTCAGCACGCGAGGGGGTTTTGGCCAGTAACGCGGAAAATGGCTGGCCCGACATATCATCAAAGGTAAATAACAAAACACCACCTGAATCGGGCACATCTGTCACCCACGGGCACGGAATACCGGCAAGTGCCGGGTCTTCGTTTGATCCCGCGTAATACCAGTCATGCTCATTCGAGCCAATTCTACCGATAAAAATTGGATTGTCCGTAGCAGCATGGCCACTGAAGCGCCCGTTTGCCGGTCTTGCCAATTCATAATGACCTTGCCTTTTTACGACCGCCACAGCGACGATAGCAATTGGTTTCACTTGCTCTTCTTGCGTACCAAACGACAGCCGTAAACGAAGATTAGCCTTGTCCCCTCCGTGATTGTCGGCATCATTGGTTTGATACTCGTGCAATGGCCCCACACTCACCGGTGTCAACTGGAAGTGTTGTGCGCTTGATTCTCTGTTACGGGGCCGTTCCGGTCGGGCTGTCTCCGACACGACCGTGCGTTTATTGATATACGGTGTTGCGTCGTCCAGAAAACGATTGATCTCTGTAAAAATGTCACCGGGATTTTTACCAATTAAACAATCCTGATGCCCATAGGATTCAAACCCAAGCGATCCGTACGGTATCGAAGAGCGTTGCGCAAACTCATGGAATTTCTGCTCACTCACATGCGGATTGACTATACGGTTGCGCCCACCATACAAAAATAGCGTGGGAAAACGCCAGTGTTGCCGCGCCTTTTCAGGGTAGACATGAACGTTACGTCCCTTATGGTTGGTGATTGCATTCATCCGGGCGAAATGTCCCACCTGCCCCACTGTCGCCAGATGCATCGGGCCAAACAGATCGTTCAGGTAATCAAGCGTATTCAACGACATGTTATCGAGCGGAAAAACCACGCCCAACACAGCGTCGATTCTGTGCCGTGTTCCTGCAAATTCACGCCGCTTCCACCACAGCACAGGGTTGGTGATTCGTATGTCATGTTGATCATACGGCAACGTATAAAAAAGACGGTTAATCCATACTTGCCACCCTTTGGCATCAGCCTTGGGTTGCGGAGACCAGTCACAGTCGGCCACCGCAGCGCGAAAAAAATTGGTCGCATAAGCGCGCATCAAATTCTCGGGACTGAATCGGACCGCTGGTGGCACCTGCATCAACACCGTTGACCTGATACTGCCGGGCAGATACCTGACCTCGGCAATTTCAGACGCAAGGTCAGTGTCGATGGCAGACGAACGACTACTGTCAGTATCGGATTTGCCGACGGTTTTGTCCTTGCCTATTTTGTCTTGGCCTATTTTGTCTTGGCCTATTTTGTCCTGACCGAGCAGCTCCCATACTGATGTGGTGGCACCCAATACCGCCATAGACAACGCTACCGACCCCATACAGTGTGCAACGATATCAACCTGATCCACATCAGCGACTTTTTTAACAACGTCTATCGCCAACGGTATATCAACCAACGCTGTTTCTTCAAAACGCCACGGTAGCGGTGTCACATGCTCTCGACCGGCCGTACTCGATTGCAGGTCAAGTGTCCAGACATCCCGCCCTTCTTTAACCAGTATTTCTGCTAACGATGGTGACAACGCAGGGTGTGCAAACGTAGTACCGGAGGCATCATAGCCATGTATCAAAATCACCGGTGCGCCCTGTGTTTGTTCAGCCTTAAACCGGGTTAGTGTGATGAAACCACCCGAATTTAAGACAATGCCGGGAAAGGCTGCGCAGTAACGGCCTACTAACTCGTCAACTTTCACATGGTACGCAATGCCGTCAACATCACGAAGTCGTGGTGAACGGTTGATTTGAATGTCCTTCGGGTCACTGACAGGCTGAGCAGGCACCGCTTTTGTCGTGATGTCCGGTCCTGGTTGCTGCTGCACGAATGGAGACAACGTATCAGCAGCTGCATGATCTGGTGGCGGTAAATACGCGCTTTGATCATCCGGTTTGCGAAAAGCCCACAAATGAATGGAAATCATCATTCTTAAGACATACAACGCCATCGAGCCTTTTGCCAACAGCGATCTGACCAGTGTTCGGTGATGAACCACTGCAATCAGGTTTTTGGCGGCATACGTGGCATATTCGATATCGTAGTGAATGGTGCGTGGCTTTCGCAGAGCCAGTCCCGGACAATCTGTTAACGTTAGGGTCTGTAACTGTTGCCACGGGTTAGAGAGACGGCTGTAGGTAATTAGCTTATGTCCACGAATGACAGTACCCGGGGTGAATCCCTGTACAGATTCGTCGCCCGGTTTGTTGTCCTGCTCACTCGCGTTAGGGGTTACATCAGGTGTACCGATACGAAATTCATACTCGATTTTTCGTCTCTCACGCGCTTTTGACGCAAGTTTGAACGCCCCCAGTACGCGTTGGAGCAGCGTTGAGGACGCCTCCTTTTTCGGGTGGTCTGGTTTTTCGCGTATCTCCTGGTACACATCACGAAAACCACGATTCATCAGCCAACACCAAACAGCGCGAAAGGCCGACGGAAAGCTGCTCTGTCCGCGGGTAAATAATTGAATGTTACCCTCTATGGGCACATTGATTTGTGCATGCAGATCCAACTCGCGATCACGTTCAGCACTGTCTATTTCAAGCCGGCATATCCGTTGATGCTGCTCTGGATCAAATATCCTCAGGCGGTTGCGCGGTGATGTGTGGTGACTGAAACGAACGGTTCTCGCTGTTTCAGACTCCTGCTTCGGCAGCGACGCAACAGCAGCGTCAAGATTAAAAGGGTCAGTCTGCAGTGTCACTTCAAACACGCGCTCGACGAATCGTGCCTGACTGTCTTTTAGCCAAACGACGCCACACATTCGCTCAGCCAGCTCGACGTCAGTATGCGCTGGCCGGTCTTTGGTCACTGGCGCCGCGGCAACATCACGCACGGCAGGCATACGCTGCAGTATCTGTTCAGGGTTTGCGGTAACGCTTACAAAACCGGACCGTGCAATAAATGCATCTGTTGCCTGAACAGCGAACGCTGCGATAGTCAATGCCGGATTAATACCCAGCGATTGCGGGATGACCGATCCATCCATTACCATCAGATTATCAAACACACGGGGTTCTGATGGCGGTGTTGCTGTCTGATTAACAGCATGACCTGTGTTAAACACCCGACCGGCGGTGTCAACCACGGCACTGTCGGGTGTCTCGCCCAACGAGCATCCACCCAACGGGTGTGTGGTTAAATGAGGTAGATCCGGTTGCCCGAAAATATCACTGCTACCGTCGGGAAACAGTTTCCATAACGGGTTTGGCAACACTTCACCACCGGCGTCACTTTGGTTAACGATCGTTGTGACCGTTTGATTCATTCGCTCGAAAACCGACAAGCGCGGATAGGATGGCCATTCGAGCGCGATGGTAAAGTCAGGCACATCTTCCGTATCATCAAATGACAGACTACTGGTAGCCGAGATGAGTGTGCCCTCAGCGCCATCATCGCCCATCATCCCGAGGATTTGCGTGTGCTGAAGACCTTTTAAGCTTACGCCATAGGGATCGTGGTCTGGTGTCCCCGGCTCATGCCGGGTCTTATCCCACTGATCAATCGCCTGAAACGCCCGACTGGTTGTGATGGATTCACCCATCAACCATCTGAGGCCGTTGGCGATCGATATGTCTTCCATGACCCAACCGGCTTTTTCATCATTGTCATTATCGAACGTCGCGACAGTGGTGATGGTTGGACCGACCTGACGTTCTGCGGGTGCTACGGTATCGAGAGCGACTGTATTAACCGGCTTGTCCATGTTGTAGACCGCCGTAATGAATTCGCCATTACCTGAAAAACGACGCCCAAGTTGGGCAGAGATACCGGCCAATGACTGCTGCTCTGAAACACCACCGTTGTCTTGAGCTTCGTGTTTGGCCTTGTATTTGGCCTTATACTTTGATTGGGCCAGAATTTGCGCGGTACCCAACACACCACCGGCGACGATCACAGCGTCTGCCAACAGGTGCACGCTTTGTTTGTTCTGCAGGTTATGGTCACCCTCTCTGTGGGAGGGCTGATAGCGTTTTACGTTTTCGTCGGTAAAGTCCAAA
>CALDUO010000071.1 GCA_937923745.1 uncultured Granulosicoccaceae bacterium | reverse complement strand
ACTGTGCTAACAGTTGTTGTGGGGCCTGTTGGCGTAACGGATCGGTTCGGTGCCGCTGTGAATTCAGGTGTTTCAAGCGCCTCATTAAACTCAGGTCCATCGCCAAGCTCAGGTGCTTCGGCTGCTTCCGGTACGTCGGGTGCTTCCGGTACGTCGGGTGCTTTCGGTACGTCGAGTGCTGCCAGTACGTCGAGTGCTTCGGGTACGTCAGGTGCTTCGGGTACGTCAGGTGCTTCGGGTACGTCAGGTGCTTCGGGTACGTCAGGTACTTCGGGTACGTCAGGTACTTCGGATACGTCAGGTACTTCGGATACGTCAGGTACTTCGGATACGTCAGGTACTTCGGATACGTCAGGTACTTCGGGTACGTCTGGTACTTCGGGTACGTCTGGTACTTCGGGTACGTCAGGTACGTCAGGTACGTCAGGTACTTGAGGCTTTTGGCTGCTCTCTGAAACAGGGTTTATGTTTAAACCCATAGCGTCCGCTGGGCTTTGTACACCAAGAATATCAGTGAGCTCGGGCAGCGCCAGTTTCTCCGTTAATTCCATCTCCAACGCTGGTGCTGCCAACGTTCTTTCTTCTGAGGTAACAGGGCGTGTCGTACTGGTTGGTGCAACAGTTTGGCTGCTCAGCTGTTCCTGTCGCTCTCGTTCGTAGTCACGCTGCGTCAGAACCCTGAGTTTTATGATTCGATCGGGTTCATTAGAGGAGGCAGGTATATAAAGCGCATGGTCTCCGAGGTCGGCTTTGCCCGGAATCCACATTAGCGTTCGCTCACCGTTTTGACTATCCAACAAAACGGAATCACCCGGTAGCACAATGTCGACGGGCGGCATGTCGATATTGAGGGTGTACAGCTGGTCTACCCGTAATAATTCTGCATCGTCGCCTGCTGCGAGACCACCGTGTACACAGGCGATACACGTGAGTACCCAGCGCAGCAACGCTGCTGGTTGGTATAGTGTGTAGTGGGTCAGTGTGCCTGAGCGTTGTGTCATTGGGTGTCCCGCAGGCGCGCGTGAGCTCTGCATTGAACGGTGCTGTGATCTTGCCAAGTTTAACAAGATCCGCTCGCTGTTTTTGCGTGGATTTATTGACGCTCTTTGTTGCGCCACCCAGTTCGGAACGCAATCCAAGTCGAAACGCAATCCGGGTTGGAGACGTCGTACCACATAACAATATCTCGCATCACTGGTGAGCTTGGTGCAGCAGTTGCGCTAAACGGCGCAGACCCGTATCCATCGCCTCTGGTGATGCATGACTGAAGTTAAGCCGCAGGCAGCTATCTTTTGGCACAGAGCCCTCAGGATAAAACGGTTCCCCAGGCATAAACGCCACCGAAGCCTTCAACGCCTTACGAAGCAATGCCTGTGTATCTATGTGTCGCGACGGATCAAGTGTTAACCAGAAAAATAACCCGCCGGCAGGCAATTGCCACGAAGCAAGTGAACCGATGTGCTGTGTTAACAACGCATTAAAATGATCACGTCGTTCACGATATTGATCGACAATCAGTCGTAGTGATTCCGTGTAGCCAGGCGCACTAATCAGAGAACCGATGATCTGTTGAGACACTCTGTTACTGTGCAAATCTGCCGCTTGTTTGAGCTGTGCGAGTAATGGAAAGAGCTCTGGGCTGCAGGTCAGGTAACCAAGGCGAAGTCCCGGTGCCAACGTTTTGGAAAAAGAGGATTGATAAATCCAGCGCGATGTTTGGATAAACGAGCAAGCCGGGGTACGGTCGCAGGCGGAATACATGAGTTCGCGATACGGATCATCTTCAAACAATATACTGCCATTTGCGTCGCAGGCTGCCGCGAGTGCTTGCCGCTGCTGTCGGCTGTAGACATAACCGGTTGGATTTTGAAACGTAGGAATGGCATAAGTCAGGGCCGGTTTTGTTTTAGGGTTTGTTAGTGCGTTCAGGTCAAACGGAGTGAACGGTAAATAACGCGCGCCAAATAACGAAAAAACCTGTAGTGCCGCAAGGTAAGTTGGCGACTCGACAGCGACTGTCGACTGGTGATCGACAACTAGTTTGGCGGTCAAATCAATGCCTTGCTGGGAGCCCGACAAAATAAGCACATGGTCTGGCTGTGTGGTTAAACCCCGGTGTGTCAGGTCTTGAGCTACCGCTGCCCTGAGCGCAAGGTCACCCTCGGACGGACCGTATTGCAGACTGGCACGATCAATCTCACTTAACTGAATATCAGGAAAGCTGCTAGCCGACGGCAGCCCACCAGCGAACGAAATCATGTCAGGTTCATCAATGACTTTTAATATGTCTCTGATCGGTGAGCTTTTCAGTGAGGGCATGCGCTGAGACAGCCCTGCATATAACTTTTCCTGTGGTGTTAATGTCATGTGTGTCAACTCCGACTAAAAGGTCAACAATGTGGACCTATTGACAGAGTGACTGAGATTGCCTAATGTGTCAATATGGTTGACATAAAAAATGAGCAGCAGCTGCGACACGCGATCGAAATGATGTTTTTTGGTTATCGTGCGTTTACGACGGGTCCCGACCGCATCCTCGCTACTCTTGGTCTGAACCGAA
>CALDUO010000070.1 GCA_937923745.1 uncultured Granulosicoccaceae bacterium | reverse complement strand
GTCTGTTGCAGGTGCGTAGGTTTTATTTGCAAACACCTTTAATCGCTCAAGATCTCCCCGAAACGATGCATTCACCCGGTTGGCTGGTTGAGACGAAGACGTCATAAGACTGTACCGGGGGATACGTGCACTTGATGCCTGCTCGACAGAGACTAACGCGGTAGCGACAGGGCCTTTGGTTATCTGTGCGTTCATAGCGGTTATCGTGCTGTTGTCGCCGCGGTCAATGGCTGTCGCCGCAAAAATCTCACCATCCAAATCAATGCCGAACCGGTTCTGCAATTGCCGTTGACTCAACCCTGTGACCAAAAACGGTACTAACAATAACGGCACCTGCACTGTGCCCAAAGACGCATGTTGTGCAGGTTTTTCAAAATCAAAATCAAGCAGACTGGCACCGACAGCAATCGGACAAAAAATGCGACGATCAGTATGGCTGTCATGGTTGATGGTGCCGGCAGAAAAATAGGGGTTTTCCACCGGATTGCTGATCACAAGATGCTGTGCTGATCGTGCTTCGAGCAAGGAGGCCAGTGCATGTATGCCGTCGAATCCACGCGCTTGTAACCAACCGACTGAAAATCCTGCCTCTTCTGCCAAGCCCCACGGCACATCAGCGCCGCGGGCAGCCTTGACCGCCAGTGCCATGACTTCGCCTATCGACCAACTCATGGTGTAACACCGTGCATCAATGGCAGTGTGTTTAGACTATTGTGACTCAACATGACAGACGTTCGGCGGGCAGCGGCGGGTAGGCGGTGTCATCAGGATCAAGCGTTGCAAGCTCTTCCGGAAACGGTGCACCCTGAAACAGGGTGATACGCACCCAGCGATCGGAGCGTGGGTCAAAATGGGTGGCACCGAAGAAAGAAAGCTTACAGCGTAGCAGGTCGATCGGTAACATGGCGCTGCCGATCGTGTTGTCCCGAATCTCGGCATACGGCATTGTCTCGAGCAGTTGTACGCGTCTGACGGCTTGCCTGAATTCCGGGTGACTCAGTAACAAGTTCGCAACAGTCGCTCGCTGTGATGATTTTTTTACTTGCTGCTGTAAGTGTTTTTGTAGCTGTTTGACATCGCGTCCGGGTTGCAGCGGCTGTTCGTATTGTTCAAACGGGTCTGGATTGGCCGGATCGTGGCGATCACCGAGACGGGGTTCGAGTTTTTCTTGTGAGACATACCAGACACGCGCCGTCGCGTTTGGCTGCTCAAAGTCGATATCGTTTATCCATCGGTAATGGGTGTTAATTGCGCGGAGTAAGTCGCTCAGTCGTTGTTGTCCGTGAATGGGAGCGGGTATCGTCTCGTCACACGACATGTCATTGGCGAGTTCGTCTACCACGGTCGGGAATGGTTCAAGCACGAGTGACACCAGCAACTCCTGCGCCTCGGTTGATACGTTTTTCTCAGACCATAACAGCAACTGGTGCCATGGTTGCGCAGTGGTGGTCAGCGGTGTTGTGTGCAGATGATGAATGACCTGTGTCAGTTGCTGGCGCAGTGTTGCCACCTTGGGCGCCTGCAGTGGATGCTCGGTGTTCCAGTTGTTGGCCATGACCGATGACCGTTCTAACAACGTGATAAACAACTGCTGTTCGTGCGCTGTGGCTGTTGGTCTTTGCCGGACAAGCAGCAGTGCTTTTTCACGCGCGTGAATCCAGTGATGTATCAAGCGCGGGTGGTTGATCAGAAAAGGTGCCATGCCCAGCCCGGTGGAATTGCCGACACCAAACCGCCGACGTAACCGGGGCTCGAGGTTTACCGCTGTTGCGGCGTTGCGCACACGGGCGAGGTGTTCAACCAGATCAAGGGTGAAGCTGCGTATCAGCCATACCGTTAACAGCTCGGGCTGAAACGACCCCACAAACTCGGGCCTGTCAGCCCATTGCGCGCGGTCTGCTGCGCCGAATTTTCCGGAGCCGTACACAGCCGTGGTGCGCATTAAATAACCGACCGAGTCAATGACAGACGCATCAGGCTGATTGCCCTCGGCAAGGCACTCGACCACGTATTCAAACATGCGTACTGATCGATTGGCGCGGGATAATGTCAGTTCTGTTGGTTCGAGTCGGCCAGCTTCCTGTTTGGGTACGGACTGTCGCAGTCGCTCAATGTCCTGGTCATCAGGGATACCGTCAAACAGCGTAAAGGTTGCATCCCAAGCGTCGGCAATGACGCGATCAGAGCGTTTGGACGCCGGTAGATCATGGGCGAAAACAACCAATGTGTAGGTTCTGTCGGGACCCGTTGCCCGATAGGTTGCGGTGCCGGTGCCGTCGTTTTTTATATCGAACGACGGGCGGGAGAAGGTCCAGTTGTGGTTGCGCAGACGCCGGAGCAGTACGCGCAGAAAACTCAGGCGAGACTGATGAAACGCACCCATACGCTCGAGCGTCATGATGTCGTTCGGGTCGCGCATGGTCGGCAGTGTAACCAAAGGGCTACATGTCGCTGTTGTCTGATGCGATGAATTGAACATAAATGGGTTACGTCCTCATACGCTGACCACCCGGGTCAAACGGTGGCTCGTGAAGTAACGTTGCCGCACAACGATTCCCGAGTATCTCAATACTAAATGAAACGCTGTGTGACTGCTGTACCAATGACGCAGGCACGTAAGCCTGGGCAAGGCTCATTCCGACGCGGTGGCCATAACCGCCCGAGGTGACCCAGCCCGCAACGTGCCAATCACCCTCTGTCTGACCGTTTACACGAGGGCAAAGTTTACCGGTATTGTCAAAACGGTCGGCACCAAAGCCGTGTGGGGCGGTAATCGCGCTGTCGAAACTTTGGCCGGTGTTAACCCATATCGGTTCATCCCCCATCACATCGGTCATGTCCGTCTCAACGGAGAACAACACGCGCTGGAGCTTTGGCCCCTGTGTGCGCTCTGCAGCAGCTGCTTCGCGCCCTATGAACGCCGGCTTGTCCACTTTGACAAAACGATCCATGGCGGCTTCATACGGCCCGTAGAGGGGGCGCAATTCTGCGAACCATGTCGGAAAGTTTTTTTCGAGTCGCATGGACAGTAGCGCCCGCATTCCAAAATCGATCACGCCCAGTGGCTGCCCCGCTGTTTTGATGGCGAGATAGACTTGCCGTTCGTAGGCTGGCTCCATCCACAGTTCATACCCCAACTCACCGGTGTACGACAGACGGTTTATGTGGCACGGGCAACCGGCAACATCCGCTTCGCGGTACTGCATAAACCCGAACGCCGCGTTGTCCACCGGAAAATCGACCAACTGCTGCAGCAGCTGACGGGACAGGGGGCCAGCGACCGACAGGCCCACCAGTGCCTGACCCAATCGCTCGATGCCTACCGAGCCGTCCCTGGGCAAGTGTTGCTCAAACCAGCGCTGATGGTAAATTTGCGCTGCAGAAGATCCCCACATCAGGTAGCGGCCAATTCCAGCGCCATTGCCCGTTGTGCCGGCGTTAGCGACGGTGAAATCGCCAATGAGTTTCCCGCGCTCATTCAGCATCGGCGTCAAACAGAGGTGGTCGGGCTCGGGCATGGTGTTGGTCATCAGACGATTCAGCCAATCTTCGGCGCCAGAGCCGGTGATGCGGTATTTGGCAAAATTGGCAATTTCGGTCACACCCACACGTTCTGTCACACCGCGGGCCTCTGCGCTGATGGCATCGAAATCGTTCGAGCGGTGAAACGACAGGACATCCTGTGCTGCGTCTTCGTTGGCAGCAAACCAGAGTGGTGTCTCGAGTCCCCAGGTGTCACCCATCACCGCATGATTGTCGCGGACCATGATGTCATACAGCGGCGTGGTCTGAGCCGGTCTGCCAGCGGGAAGCTCCTCGTTCGGAAACCGAATGCTGAATCGCCTTGAGTAGTTTTCCCGCACTTTGGCGTTGGTGTAACGCAGTGTGGTGTAGTCACCAAATCGTGCGACGTCCATGCCGAACACATCGTGACCGGGATCACCGTGAATCATCCAGTTGGCAAGTACCAGTCCGACGCCGCCGCCCTGACTAAACCCTGCCATGACGGCGCAGGCACTCCAGAAGTTGGTCAGACCCTGTACCGGACCCACCAACGGATTACCATCCGGTGCAAAGGTAAACGGACCATTGATGGTTTGTTTGATGCCAGCGTTGGCAAAGGCCGGAAAGTGTGTGAACCCGGTTTCCAGCGACGGTGCTATTCGATCAAGATCCGGTGCCAACAGCTCGTGTCCAAAATCCCACGGTGTTGTGACCGGTGACCATGGTTTGCAGGCTTTTTCATACGTGCCGAGCAGCAGCCCCTGGCGCTCCTGGCGCGTATAGATCTCGCCCTTAAAATCAATCACACCGACCAACTCGCGACCGGATGATTCGTTAAATTCAACCACCTCTGGCAGGGTATCGGTCAACAGGTACATGTGTTCCATAGCCAATACCGGAAGCTCCAGGCCAACCATACGACCTATTTCACGCGCCCAGAGGCCGCCGGCATTCACGACGTGTTCCGTGATGACGGTACCTTGTTCGGTATGGATGGCCCACGTGCCGTCGGGTGCCTGTGTGATATCGATGACCGGATTACGCAATTGAATCGTCGCGCCCAGTGCCTGTGCCGCCTTGGCATATGCGTGCGTGGTGCCGGAGGGGTCAAGGTGTCCTTCCACCGGATCCCACAGGGCACCGACAAACTGCGATGCGTCCATCAACGGGAACATTGCCTGTGCTTCAGATGGTGTGATGATCTCGGTTTCCATGCCCAGCGCGCGGCCGGTTGCCTGTGTATAGCGCAGAAAGTCCATTCGCTCGGCTGAGTCTGCCATCATCACGCCACCGGTCAGATGCAATCCGCACGACTGACCGGAGAGGGCTTCCAGTTCTTTGTACAACGAGACGGTATAGGCTTGCAGGCGCGCAACGTTCGGATCACCGTTTAGCGTGTGAAATCCGCCGGCCGCATGCCAGGATGACCCGGAGGTCAGTTCCGAGCGTTCAATAAGCAGGGCATCGGTCCAGCCCTCGCGGGCAAGGTGATATAACACCGAGCACCCGACCACACCGCCGCCAATGACCACCACTTGAGCCTGACTTTTCATCGGTTGCATCTTATCCGCTGCATCTCACAGTTTGTGCCTACGAGCCCTCGCGGGCCTCCCTTACGGACCGACTGCAGTTACTCTTGGAGTACTGCAGCCTGACTAATTCTCTTAATAGCCATACTATGGAAGTTTACGAACGGTGTCGCCCGTCGGGCACCGATCAGTTTTGGTATCTGCGACATGCGGGTGTGTGGTGCTGCACACTATCTGTTTTTACCGCGAGAGCTGCTAACTGGTAGAATTCGTGGTGTCCACAGACCTTTGTCGCGGTGTCTGTGTCGGGCTGTCCGTTGGATACCCTTGTGTGACTGTCACAAGAGCCCTGATTACCCACTACCTTTTAGACATTCTGGATACAGGAATCTAACTTGTGAATTACGTTAGCACGCGTGGTCAAGCGCCAACATTGTCATTTAACGAGGCCCTGACCACCGGATTAGCCAGTGATGGCGGACTGTATGTGCCGGAGCAATGGCCGGTGGTCAGTGCAGAGCAAATGCTTGCATGGCGGTCGCTCGACTACGTGGCGTTATCGGTTGAAGTCATGGCGTTGTTTACCGGTGACACGATTAGCCGCGAAGACCTGGGCGCCATGGCATCACGTGCCTACGCCGACTTTGCGCATCCGGCCAAAGCGCCGTTGGTTCAGCTGGATCATAACCAGTGGATACTCGAACTCTTTCACGGACCAACGCTCGCATTCAAGGATTTTGCGTTGCAGTTTCTGGGGCAGCTGTTCGATCACGTGTTACTCAAGAGCGGCGAGCGCCGCGTGATTGTCGGAGCAACCTCCGGTGACACGGGGTCTGCTGCAATCGAGGCTGTACGCGGGCTCTCCCAAGTGGAGTTGTTTATGCTGCACCCTGCCGGGCGAGTCTCTGACGTGCAGCGTCGCCAAATGACCACAGTGACCGATGCAAATATTCATAACATTGCAGTTGATGGCGATTTCGATGATTGTCAGCGCCTCGTAAAGTCCATGTTTAATGATGCGGCCTTTCGTGATGAGATGTCATTGTCTGCAGTCAACTCCATTAACTGGGCACGCGTTGCGGCGCAGGTGGTTTATTATTTTCATGCTGCGCTATCTCTGGGTGCCCCGCAGCGGACAGTGTCGTTTGCCGTGCCGAGCGGCAACTTCGGTAACGTGTTCGCTGGTGTCGTCGCGCGGGAAATGGGCTTGCCTGTCGAGCAGTTTGTGGTGGGGTCCAATACGAATGACATTCTGACCCGGTTTTTTGCCAGTGGCACGATGGCTGCCAACGAGGTCACGCCCAGTATCACGCCCAGCATGGACATCCAGGTGTCCAGTAATTTCGAACGACTATTGTTTGAAATGACCGGCCGTGATGCGTCAACCGTGCGACAGTGGATGGAGTCGTTTTCGGCAACCGGTAAGTTTTCGGTGTCAGCAGATCAGTATGCTTCGCTGTCGACCTTATTTCAGGCAGGTAGTCTGACCGACGAGCAAACGCGTGCCGAGATGCATCGTTTGTATCAGCAGAGTGCTTACCTGATTGATCCTCACTCTGCTATCGGTACCTCGGTTGCCCGTGATGCCAGGCGCCCCGACACGCCAATGATTGTGCTGGCAACCGCACATCCGGCGAAGTTTCCGGATGCCGTGAACAGTGCAACCGGTGTGCACCCTGAATTGCCGTCGCGGGTCAGCCATATTATGGCGGCCGAGGAGCACTTCGGGCAGGCACCGGCTGACTTAATATTTTTGCAACAGCATATCCGCACAGTGTTATCAACATGACTGACAGCACACCTGATAAACCCCGGCGACGACGCGGCCGAAAAGCAGCACCATCCACACCGACCATCGATCAAAAACCGTTTACGCAATTGCGTCACCGTATGACGCCTGTGAATGTAGTGTCAGAGGACGAACTGGAAGCCATACATCTGGCTTCTTTGAGCGTGTTGTCTGACACCGGTTTGAACGTATTGCATGACGGTGCGCGCGCCATCATGAAAAAGGCGGGTGCAGATGTAACTGACGGCGAGACGCGGGTACGGTTTGATCCTGAGCTGATTCTTCAGTCCATCAAAACAGTGCCATCAGAATTCACACTGCATGCCCGTAACTCGGCGCACAATGTTCAACTCGGTGGTGATGGCCTGGTATTCTCGATGATGGCAAGTGCGCCTAATGCCTCGTGTGCAGATCACGGACGCAGAACCGGTAATCAACAGGACTATCGCAATTTTCTGAAAATCTCGCAACTGCATAACATTATTCATGTCAATGGCGGGTATCCGGTAGAGCCTGTCGATGTGCATGCATCGGTCAGGCATCTTGAGTGTATTCGTGATCTGATTACGCTGACCGACAAGAGTTATTGCATTTATTCGTTGGGCGCTGACCGTAACCGCGACGCAATTGAAATGACACGCATTGCATTGGGGTTAACCGCTGACGAGATGAAAGACTGTCCGGCGGTGTACACCATTATCAATACCAATTCACCGCTACAGCTTGATATTCCCATGATGCAGGGCATCATCGAAATGTCTTCGATGGGCCAGCCGGTGATTATCACGCCGTTCACATTATCTGGCGCAATGGCACCCGTCACGATTGCAGGCGCATTGGTGCTGCAAAATGCAGAGGCGTTGGCGGCTCTCGCATTTTCGCAAATGGTCAGGCCCGGTGCACCGGCAGGTTATGGCGGTTTTACCTCTAACGTAGATATGAAGTCGGGATCACCGGCGTTCGGTACACCGGAGTATATGAAAGCGCAGTTGGCCGGTGGGCAACTGGCCCGTCGTTACGGTATTCCGTACCGCACATCGAACGTCTGTGCCGCGAACACGGTCGATGCACAGGCCGCCTATGAATCTACGTTTTCGTTATGGGGCGCTATCAATGGTGGTGGTAATTTAATCAAACACGGTGTGGGTTGGATGGAGGGCGGGCTGTGCTGTTCGTTTGAAAAATGCATGCTCGATATCGATCTGTTACAGATGGTGGCAGAATTTCTGACACCACTTGATGTATCACCGGAGGCTCTGGCGCTGGATGCTATTGCCGAGGTTGGACCAGCCGGACATTTCTTTGGTACCGAACACACACAAGCGCGTTATCGTGATGCGTTTTATGCACCGGTGCTCAGTGACTGGCGTAACTATGAGAGCTGGTTTGAAGCCGGGCAACCCGATGCCATGCAGAAGGCCAATCGTGTCTATAAAGAGCGCCTTGCAATGTATGAACAACCTGCGATGGATCCGGCGCGCCTCGAAGCACTCAACGCTTTTGTCGATCAGCGCATTGCCGAAGGTGGCGTTAAAACAGACTTTTAGTGCGATGCCGCGCCCACGGTAATATGACCGTCGGGCAAACATAAACTCTTTTCCAACCAGTTAACGTCTTTCGCACCTCGTGCAGCCGCTAGTGAGTCAGGTCATACGCAACAGGCGTGTGTGTGTATTGATATCGCTAGCGAGGTGGTCAGGGGCATGTGGATACGATGGGTGGGTGTCGCGCTAACGTGTGTGCCATGGGTTGTATGTGCCGATGTGACGGTGTCCGACAACCCACAAAAATGGGCGCCGATGACGGTCACGATGGACAGCGCGCCATTGTCTTTTGCAGAATCTGACATCAACCCCAATCCGTTTCTTGACTATCGTTATGAAGTCCTCTTTCAGGGGCCTTCCGATCAACAGTATCGGGTACCGGGTTTTTTTGCCGGTAACGGTCAGGGCCACGGCGAGGGCAGTATCTGGCGGGTACGTTTCTCACCGGATCAAACGGGCACATGGACGTACCGCATTTCGTTTCGCACCGGTGACAACGTGTCAGTGAATCTTGCGCCCTATGCCGGTGATCCTGTTCCGGCACAAGTAGGGATACAGGTTGCGAGAGGCGGTGGTGATGATGGGCTCAGCGGTTCCTTTCATGTCGCCGACGTGTCAGCTGACGCCGGTAAATTTCTGACTTGGGGCAGACTGGACTATGATGGCAGTCATTATCTGAAACACGCCGACGGTCCGTATTTTGTCAAAGGTGGTGTAGACAGTCCGGAGAATTTCTTTGGATTTGCAGGCTTTGATAACACCATCGACCACAAGGGCGGTGCCGGTTCGGCAGGTCTGACAGGTGGCTTGCACCGGTATCCCTCGCATGTCGACGATTGGGTGGAAGGTGATCCGGATTTCTTCAACGCGGCTACCGGTGAATCAGGTCGTGCCATCATTGGTGCGGTGAATTACCTTGCCAGTGAACGTGTGAATTCCCTGTATTTTCTGCCGATGAATCTCGGTGGCGACGGACGGGAGACTTTTCCGTTTGTCGGTAGCTCGGGTTCTGATTTCGACAATACCCATTACGATATATCCAAGCTCTATCAGTGGAACCTTGTGCTCAATCACATGCAGGAGAAGGATGTCGCCGCGCACATCGTGTTGGCGGAGCAGGAGCCTTTAAATACGGCGTGGCTCGATGACGGCGAACTCGGTGTGCAGCGAAAACTGTATTACCGTGAGCTGGTCGCTCGGTTTGGTTATTTGCTTGCACTGAAATGGAATCTCAGTGAAGAGAGTCGTTATGGCGCCGAGCGTCATCGTTCTTTTGCGACGTACTTGCGTGCATTGGATTGGGCACAGCATCCTGTTGCGGTGCATACGCGCCGTGATCGTCCCGAAGAGGCTTACGATGACATCCTTGGCGATACACTTTTTGATATCACCTCAATTCAATACTCTCCTGGCAACGGTGACGACTTCGTTGAGCGCTATCGTGCGCAGTCGGCACAGAGTGGTTGGCCTTGGGTGATTGATATGGATGAGATCGGTGCACCGCAGGTCGGGCTGACCGATACCAATGCCAATGAACTCAGAAAGCTTGTACTGTATCCGGTGTATTTCAGTGGTGGTAACCTTGAATGGTATTTTGGTTATCACAACTTACCGCTCGGTGGTGATATACGCACAGAAGACTTTCGTACACGCGAGGCGATGTACCGTTACATGTGGATAGCCCGCGACTTTATGCAAACACACCTGCCCTTTTGGCTGATGCAACCCGATGACACGTTACATACCTTACCCGCATCACAGTCGGCATCTTACTCAGTGTCCCTGGGCGCTGACGGTGACAGCACACCCTTGGGTGACGTACAGGTTTTTCTGGATGACGGTCAGACCTACGCTGTGTATTTGCCGGTCGGAGATGTTGGTGGTGTTTTGTCAGTGCTGCCTGGCACCTACACACTGCGTTGGTTTAATCCGCGTGACGGTCGTTTCTATGGTCAGGATCAGTTAATCAGTACCGGCGATGGTACGCCACGTGTTGCCATGCTTATCGAGGACCCGCCGATGTCGCCGCAAGAAGACTGGGTGATCCTGGTGCAACGGGCGGTTGACGGCAACGACGGAGCATCAGAGCAGGACAGTTCGACAGACACAGCGGTTACACAGTCCAATACCGAGGTGGTCGCAGCTGCTGCGTTGACCGGTCAAACGGATGGTTTGGCTGTCGCTCAGGCGTCCGCAGAGTGGACCCCTGATGTGTCAGAACCGGGTGCGCCAGAGGCAGGTGAACCAGAACCGAGTGAACCAGAACCGGGGGCCGCAACGTTGAACACCCTGCCGGTCAGTCAGTCAGGTGCGCCGTCTATTGTATTATTGATGCTGTTGGTTTTCGGATTGAAACGCAAAGTGCGCGAATTGTGGCGGTAGTGGTTCAGCGCCGCTGATAGTGGCAGCTGCTCTGGACGCGATCATTTGCACCGGTGCATTCAGATTGCCACTCGGAATTTGCGGGATGACTGAGGCATCAATGACGCGCAGGTGTTGACAGCCATGCACACGAAAATGTGTGTCAACAACTGAATTGGACCCCACACCCATGCGACAGGTGCCACACGGGTGAAAATCAGTACCGGCAACGCGTTGTATCCAATTGATCAGATCAGCCTGGCTGGTGATATCAGGGCCCGGCGCGAGTTCACGTCCGCGTAAACCATCAAAGGCCGATTGACTGACCAGCTCGCGCACTTTTAGTATGCCTTCCACCATTTCGTTCATATCGTGTTGCCGCGTGAGATAGTTGCCGGTAATGCTCGGTGGCGTATCGATTGTCGGGCCGTTCAGCGTTACTTCGCCGCGACTGTGTGGCCTTAACTGGTCTACATGAATTGAGAAGGCCTGACTTAATGAAATAGTATTACCGGAGTAAGCAACGCCGACCGGGCCAAAATGATACTGAATGTTAGGGTAGGGTACGTCGTCGTTGCCGCGAATTAAACCACCGGCCTCCCAAATGTTGGACGCCGCGATACCATCGCGGGTGAAAACCCACTGCAGGCCAGCTGCCGCTTTGTGTAACGGTCGGTCAACCCGATGTACCGGATACTGCTTCAGACTTTCATATTCGACAATGACGCTCGCGTGATCCTGCAGATGTTGTCCGACGTCAGGCAGGTGAACGCGAGCGGTGATACCTTGCTTGCGAAGATGATTGGCATCGCCAATGCCCGAGACCATCAGGAGTTGCGGTGAATTGATTGCGCCACCACACAACAGCACTTCCTGTGAGGCCAGTGCTGTTTTCTGCTGGCCCGCATGCTGGTATTTAACGCCAGTCGCCGTGTCGCCAGCAAACACAATCTGCTGCGCTTGCGCGTGTGACAGCAAGGTGACATTGCCGCGTTTGAGTGCCGGTTTCAAGTGTGCAACCGCTGCGCTGCAACGTCGCCCATGACGTTTGGTGGCATCAAAACGCGCGACTCCCTCCGGGTTATACCCGTTTAAATCCGATGAGTGTCCCTGGCCTGCGCTTTCACCGGCGCTGAGAAATGCATCGTATAACGGGTTATCAAAGCTGCCACGACACACGCCGAGGCGTCCGCTGTCGCCGCGCCAAGTATCACCACCGGATGCGTAGTGTTCGCAGGCTTTAAAATACGGCAGGCAGTCGGCGTAGCGCCAGTGGGTGAGTCCGTGTTCGGATGCCCACCGATCGTAGTCGAGTGGGTGACCGCGCATGTATACCATCGAGTTTATCGACGAGGATCCTCCGGCGACCTTACCGCGCGGCATGTCGATGTTGCGTTGTTGCAGCGCCGCCTCACCGTTGGTTGTGTAGTTCCAGTTCAGGGCGGGATTACGCCAGGTGTGATAAACACCAGCCGGCATGTGTATCAGTAAATGCCGATCAACCGGTCCGGCTTCGAGCACGAGAACCTTGTGTGCCGGATTTGCACCGAGTTCATTGGCGAGTACGCAACCGGCAGACCCTGCACCGATTATGATGTAGTCATAGCTGTGTGATCGTTGCATGATCAACCCTGTCGGGTGGCCAAAACCGTGACCAGAACCGTGACCAAAACGCGGGTTAACTGATGATCACGCCTGTACCGCGCATGCTGGTAATGGCAGCATCGACAGAGCCGTCAAGATCGATACCACGACAGCCGTCGAGTAACACGGTGGTATCAAAACCCTGTGCTACCGCATCTTCAGCTGAAAAACGGACACAGTAATCGGTGGCCAGGCCCACGCAAAAGACACGTTGAATACCGCGTTCGCGAAGATAACCTGTTAAACCCGTGGAGGTTGTGTGGTCGTTTTCGAAAAAAGCTGAGTAAGAATCAATTGACGCTCTGAAGCCCTTACGAATCACCAGTTGCGCGCCGGTAGTGTTGAGATCACGATGAAATTCAGCGCCGGTACTGGCCTGAATACAGTGATCAGGCCATAACGTTTGTGGCCCGTAGTCCATGTCTATACTCGCGAACGGGTCGAGACCGTGATGGCTGGATGCAAAACTGCTGTGTCCCGCTGGATGCCAGTCCTGTGTCAACACGACAGTATCAAAGTGAGCGCTGATATCATTGATGTAAGGCACAACGGCATCACCTTCGTTGACAGCGAGCGCACCGCCCGGACAAAAATCGTTCTGAACATCAATAACAATGAGGGCATCAGAGGCAGTGGTTTTCATCGGTATCGTCTCTCCGGTGGCGGCGTTGACAGAAGGCCTTGCGGCTTGGATTTTATTTACGAAGGTGGGTCGCCGTGGGCAAGTGGTTGATGCGAGACACCGACGTAACGGTTGATTAACGCATCGCTATCGGCAAGTTCGGATGCATTGACCACCATTGGCACGGTGCCGTTCTCAACGAAGGCAACCCGGTCAGCGATTTGCAGCACGGCGTCGACCCGTTGCTCGACAACGATCGTGGTCACACCTTCTTTTTTTAAACCAATAATCACATCACGAATCAGTTGAATCATAGAAGGTTGTAAGCCCTCGGTTGGTTCATCCATTAACAGCAACACAGGGTCGACGCTGAGTGCACGACCCGTGGCCAGCATTTGTTGCTCACCGCCACTTAAGGTACCGGCTTTTTGTTTGAGTCTGGCTTTGAGCACCGGAAATAAAGACAGCACGCGTTCTCGCTGTGAGTCAGCGGTGTGACGGGCATAGTCACCGATCTTTAAATTTTCTGCCACTGTCAGTTGCGGGAAGAGTCTGCGCCCCTGCGGTACATAACCGACACGTTGACCTGCAATTTCATGGGGCGGCAATAAATGTAGCGCGGTATCGTCGAGCATGATTTCGCCACTGCGTGGCGGTACGATACCCATAATGGATTTCAGTGTGGTGGTTTTACCGGCACCATTGCGCCCGAGCAAACACAGTACCTCACCTTCGTGCACGTCGAGGCTCAGGTCGCGCAGCACCTGCACATCGTCATAAAAACTGTTGATCCGATTGATTAGCAGCATAGTGGCATTCGCTCAGTCAGTGCCGAGATAAGCCGTCTGAACGGCTGCATTTGAAGCGATATCCTGCGGAGTTCCTTCGGCCAGAATTCTGCCTTGGTCGAGCACGGTGATGCTGTCTGCCAGTGACATAACCACGTTCATGTTGTGCTCAATCAACAACACCGTTGCATCCTCTGCAATCTGTTTAATCAAGATACCAAACTGGTCAATTTCACTTTCTGCAAAACCCTGAGTGGGTTCGTCGAGCATAAGAATTTCAGGATCAAGGCTGAGCCCCATCGCCAGTTCCAACAAACGCTGGTGCCCGTAACTCAAATGCGTGGCGAGCGTTGCTTCATAGTCTGCCAGTCCCACCCGTTCGAGTTGATGACAGGTCTCTTCTCGCAGTCGCTGACGAGTCATGCGAGAACCTGACTGACGCATCAACCGACCCTGTACAGCAAGCTCGACGTTGTCGTAACAGTTCAGCTGGCTAAAAACACTGGTGATCTGAAAGGTGTAGGCAATGCCGAGCGCGGTGCGTTTATCGGCGCTGACATCGGTGATGTCAGTCGATTTGAGTAAAATGCGTCCGTCGGTGGGTCGCTGTCTGCCGCACAACATGCTGACAAACGTTGATTTACCTGCGCCGTTCGGACCGATGATTGCTCTGATTTCACCGGCATTTAACGTGAAATTAACAGCATCGACCGCTTTGATACCACCAAAATGGCACGACAGATTCTGTGTTTGTAGCAGGCTCATGGTCAGGGGAGTCCGTGGAGCAGTCGACGACGCAGACTGCCTAGAATGCCGCGTGGTGCTACCAGTACCAGCACCACCAGGACCACGCCAACAAACAGCATGTAAGCGGACGTTTGTTCGCTGAGGTAATCAACCAGATAAAACATCACAACGGTGCCAAACACAGGTCCAAGCACCACCCCGGCACCACCGAGCAATACCCATAACAAGGGTAAAATGGAATATTGAATGCTCGCAAATGTTGCACCGGCATACCCGAACAAAATGGCATACAGTGCACCGGCAATACCGGCATAGATACCCGATATCACGAAGGCCGAAAGTTTATACCGATAGGGATTAAAGCCGAGCAGTCGTGCCCGTTCTTCATTTTCGCGTAAACCAATCCAGACACGCCCTGTCGGTGAGCGTACCAGTATCAGTTTTACTAACAGACAGAGGCTGAGCACCAACCATGCAGCAAGATAACGGTTGTCAGGTGCCGATAAATCGACGGTGATGCTGCCCCATTCAATGAGTCGGGCTGCCTGTCCTATCACAAACCCTTCGTCGCCGCGTGTGTATTCATTAAAATACAGGATCAGTAAGTAGCCGGTTTGCGCGAACATCATTGTTACGATCATAAACGCAACACCAATGGTACGCAGCGCCAGCGACCCGATCACAAGGGCGACTAACGTGGCGGCGACAATGCCACTAAAAAACGCGGGAAACAACGACCAGTCCAGCCACCGTATCGCCAGCCCGGCACCGTACATGCCAGCGCTAAAATACAGGGCGTGACCAAGGCTCAAAAGTCCGGTGTAACCGAACAGCAAGTTATAACCCAACGCGTATACCACCAGCACCATCACTCTGGCCATGATGCCGCTGTGATACTCCGGCAACACAAACAGTAACGACAATAGCGCGGCAATGACTGCTATGTGCAGCCAGAAGTAACGATCCAGGACAGGCATAAGCGCGGATAGAGTCATTGTGGCCTGTCACCAAACAGACCCTGAGGCCGAAAAACCAGGACCATGGCTACCAGAGTTGTCGCCAGAATCTTAGCCAGCGTCGGTGAGAAAAATACCGAGATAATGCCGTCGCTCATACCAATGAGCAGTGCTGCGATGAGTGTTCCGCGAAGACTGCCAAGTCCGCCGATAATGACGACAATAAACGAGAGCAGCAGAGGGTCAAGGCCCATCAGGTAATGCGCTTGTTGTATCGGTACGATCAGAACGGCTGCCATCGCAGCGAGCATTGCACCGAACGCAAAAACACCGGCATACACACGCGATACCGGAATGCCGAATGCTTGAGCGGTCTCATAGTCCTGTTGTGTCGCGCGCATTAAAAGACCGGCACGTGTGCGTGATAATAAAAACCAGACGAGACCCAACAGGAAAACCGCTGCGGCAATGACAAAGAGTTTATACCCGGAGTACCCAAACCACGGTAACTGCACCCGGTATGAAAACGGTGCGACGACCGGGCGGGCATCTGGACCATAAAACGTCAGTGCCAGTTGCTGGATGATATATAAAATACCGATGGTGGCGACAATGGTGGCTTCCGGTTGATAGTTCAGGCGTTTGAGCACCAAACGGTCTGCCACAAGCGCCACTGCAGCGGTGACCAGTGGACTCATAATAAAGGCAACAGTAAACGCGAGTGCCGGGCTGATACCGAACCACTGGGTACTGACCGAACTGAACCACCAGGCCAGTACTGCGCCGAGCATAAAAAACTCTCCATGCGCCACGTTAACAACCCGCATCACGCCAAACACCAATGACAGTCCCAATGCGGTCAGTGCCAACACCGCAGCCATGACCGCACCTTCAAGTGACGCCAAAAGTAAGTAAGGCCAGAAGTCCATAAAGTCGGGGGAGCCGCGTGATCAGAACGACGCCAGCGATTGGGCGTCGTCTGTGAACAGGAGATTAAGGGTTAAAGCGACTGTGTCGTGTAGTCGACTTCGTCCTCGTACATGCCATCTTCTATGGATGTAGTGTGTACCACTTCGAGCTTACCTTCGTTGAGTTGCGAGATATGCTGTGCGCCAAACGCCTGGTGGGTTTTGCCATTGAACACTTTGTCACCCTGCGGATGGTTGTCGCTTTTTTCGAAGGTTTCAAATGATTCAACCGCTTCGATCAGGCTCGCCCGGTCATCAGGGCCCTGGTAATTGCAGGCCTCCATGCCACGCTTGATAATATTCAGGGTTTCCCAACAGCCAAACATGTGTGAATAGGTGGACACGTCTTTCGCGTCTGTCGTGCTTGCACCGGTCTCGTTAACGCCAACATGTGCACGGTAAAAAGCATCATGCTCATCGCCGGTCGCATAACGGGGCATGGCTTCCCAGAAGTAGGTACCATCCAGCGCCTCCAGACCCGGGCTGTTCATATCGACAGCTTCGAGGGAGTCAATGAATCCGAAAATTTCCGGTCGGTTGGCGCCAAAGAACTCACCCATTTCTTTGACGAACGTCAGTACAGCCGGTCCGACCATGACGTGGTAGACCACTTCGGTTTCACGGGGTATTTTGGGGAAATATTTAAAGAAAGAGGTTTCGGTGGGCGGAATGGCAATTTTCTCAATGACCTCGCCACCCTGGGCTTTGATGGCTTCGCTGAAGTTGTCGCGGTGGTCATGGCCAAACGCGAAGTCAGGGTAAATCATGGTGACTTTTTTGCCGAGGTTATCGCCTATCCACGGAGCCATGGCAATAACCTGCGATTTGACATCGGTGATGCCTGGCTGGAGGACATAACGGTTGAGCATACCGGATGCCACATGGTGCCCTTCACTGACCACAAAGTAGGGCATTTTGAGTTCGCCGGCGCGTGGGGCAGAACCGATCACGACATGTGAGAACAAGGTGCCGTAGGCGACGTCAGTTTTGTGTTTGGTGGCAAATTTTTCAATAACTTCTGCACCGCGCTTCGGATCGGTGCCGTCGTCCTCAACAATGATTTCTACCGGACGTCCGTTAATGCCGCCCATGTCATTGATACGGGCTGCGGCAGCGATGGTGGTTCTTTCATACCAGCGTCCGTACGACGCGCCAATGCCGGTACGGTGGGCCTGAAAGCCAATGCGGATGGGTTCCGAGGATGCAGCCTGCACGTACCTGCCGGTGACCGGCAGTAGCTGCGAGCCCGCTACGGCGCCAGCAGTAAGACCGAGGCCTGTGAGCAGTTTTCGGCGTTTCACGTCGACGGGTTGTCGGTTCAGATCCAAACTGGTGTCACGATGGTTATCACGTTTACTGTCACGACTCATGGCAAGCTCCGGTGGCGGTCAGGGGTCACGGAAATATACCACAGTCCAGAATCTGGCTATAGCCCGGTAGGCGCCGACAGTAGCCACAGCCCGAACGCCGTGAAAAAGACCATCAGCACGGTCAGCGGCAACTGCGCGATGATTGCGGTTCTGTGTTTATCGTAAAGTGTCAGTGCCATTTGGTGTGAAACCACCACCGCAAGACAATGGCCCACGACAATCAGTGTCGTTTGCAGGTACCAGATGATCTCGACTGCGTGGTGGTTGCTCAAAAACGACGTTGTCACGGTATGGTTGGCAAAACCCGTGAGGTTCCAGCCCATTGCCAACGGATCAGCCAGTGCTTTGAGCCAGTACTGTCCGTTCACCAGCGCCAGCGTTAAATAGTGTGCGACATGATAGGCCAGTGAAATGGGTAGCAACGACAAGCCAAAAACTGCAACACCGTGTGCAAGGGTGGTCTGTCTGCCACTGATTAGCCATGCGAACCACTGGGTCAGCAAAAATGCCAACAACAGTGCTGATGCAAACACCACGAGCCCCACACTGTTGATTAGGGTCATGCTGGATCGTCCGGCAAACGCCAGTGGGTTGATCTCGTGCAGATGGAGCCACCAAAAGGTTTTGTTTAGGCCGTCAAACGATACCAGCGACAGTGCTACCAGAATAACCAGACAGGCTGTCCAGTGTGGTACGGGTTGCGACAGCACTTGTGATGCGGGCCAAGTAAGTGCCAACTTGCGGGGCTGGTGAATGGGTGTATCGCCTGGATCATTACATTGGTTTATCGGTGTGCGATACACCCACGGTTTCAGTGTTGCGATAAAATCAAAAAACACCGCGAATGCGTCGCCATGCCGACGCCACGCGTGCTCACCACACAGCAGGTTTCCGCTCACGCTAAACACCGTGTAGCACAGCACGGCGATGGCCAGCGTGGGTGGGTCTTCGGGTTGCAGGCTGACCAATTCAAACCAGCCAAACCCCAAAAGGCCCAATGCCGCGATCGGATAACCTACAGCAGGCGTCAGATTGACGCGGGGGTTGCCGGTGCGTTGCCCGGTTACCAACCGCACACCACTCGCGATACCGGCAAACGGGTCTATCCAATACCAAAGGCGCCCGAAAATCGCATGCGCAGCGGTGAGCAATACCCACCACAGCGTCCACACCGTCAATGGCAACGGGTTTGACAATGGGTCCGGGTTACCGCGAAAACCAGTGACGAGCAACCACAATAAAATGACCGCACCGATGCTTCTGAGCACCTGTGCTGTCAACGGTGTTTCGGCAGGTTCGGTGTTATTGACAGTGTCGCTGAGGGGTCTGTGACGTTTTATAAACAGACACAGCACGACGGTCAGAATAACGGCCAGCGTGCCACCAACAATCGTCAGCGTTGTCGGCAGTAGCAGGATATAGCCTCGATCAGCTGCATGTGCAGCAGCGGTGTCGGGCAACGCTGCGATAAATAAAAGAGCCACGAGAACAGGAAGGCAGGGCGGACACCAACGCGAATCGATTGACGGGCGAGTGCCCGACACGTCGCCGCGGTTGGCGCGACGCCAAGATGAGAGAGCAGGCGACGATATCCTATCGGCCATCGGTGTGTGGTGCCGGTGTTTCTCGCGGGTGTTCCTGCACGTTGCTGTGCCGGTCAACAGGGTAGTGGGGTGACTGCAGGGGGTGGTCATCGTTGTAAGTATAAACGACGACCACCCGAGTCGGATGAGGTTAACCCAAGTTTAGGGTTGAAATGCAAACAGTATAACCGAGCGTTGGTTAGGGTCTTCTTTACCGTCGGCCAGCTTTGCGGCGGCAAGATCTTCGCCGATGCCGTCGACAACCTGAATTTTGTTAAATTCAAAACCACGCTGAATCAGGTATGAACGCACACTGTTGGCGCGCCTGAGTGCCAGGCGTTGATTAAATGCTGACGAGCCAACCCGATCTGTCGTACCAAAGATCGAGATACCTGTGGCACGCTTGGATTCCTGTTTGATAAAAGAATCGAGCACTTTGGCTGCAGCCGGAGAGATGGCGTCGCGGCCTTTATCAAAATAAATTTTGTACTGAATGCTGCGCTCTTTTGACAGCTCCTGTAGATCTTCTGCGGTCACGAACTGTTGTTGCTCCAGCGCGTTGACTTTCTCTTGTACGCTCGACAGTGTTGTCACCAGTTCTTCGTCGGGTCGTTGCGCCGATTCGGCAAGCTGTGCCTCAAGTTCTCTGATCTGTGTCTGCAGCGCTTGCTGCAAACCACGGGCGTTATCAGCGGCAATAGAGTCCGGTAACTGATCGACACGCTGTTCCAGCGTTTCGATGCGTGCACGCGAGCGGTTGAGTGTGTTGGATACGGTCGCAAGATCTGCACGATCTGCTGCCTCGTTGACGTCTTGTGTCAGTTCGGTCAGCTGAGCCTGCAATTCGTTTTGTAGTGTCTGCACCGATACCGACTGCAGTCGTTCGGATTGCAGTTGTTCGTCGAGCTTGGCCTCAAGTTCGGCGATTCTGCCGGTCGCTGTCATCAGCTCGTTTTTTAAAGATTCATTGGCGCTCGACCTGGATTCGAGCTGCGCCAACTGCTCTGCCATTTGCGCGGCAAGCCGTGATTCGATCTTGTTTTCCAGCGCTGCAATTTTGTCATCGGTGGTGGCCGCCAGAGAGGCGGTTTGATCGTCAGAGAGCGCGGCATTGGCGCTGGCCTGCACACTGGTCAGCTTTGCTTCGAGCTCGGCCAGTCGCTGGTCCAACTGAATGGTCGCAGGGTCGAGTGCAGCATTGCTGCTGTCAGCGGCATCAGTGGATGAGCCTTGGCCGGACGCTGCTGAAATGAGCGTGTCGAGTCGATTGTCAAGCACAGAGAGTCTGCTGTTGACGTCTGCAAGGGTTGTTTCGATCGTGCCAAACTTGGCCGTGGTTTCACTGCTCAACGCATCGAGCTGCGCTGTCGCATCAGACGATTGCGTCTCCAGAGCCTCGGACAGTGACGCAGCAACGAGTGCCTCTATGTCAGCGGGCGCAGACGCGCCGCCAGGTCCATCGTTTGGACCAGGAGGTCCTCCCACCAGCGATACCAGTACCGTCTCGATGTCACCGACTTTTGACTGTAGTGCCAACAATTCGTTACCCAAGCCACTGGCGTCACCGGCATTGACAGTTGCTTCCAGTGTTGCCAGGCGTGCCGCGGTGTCGGCATCGAGTTGCGATACGCTAACGGCGCTTTGCGCGTCAGTGGTTGCACTATTTGCCCCCGTGGTCGTTGGGGTTGCCGATGAGCCGGTTGCGCTTGCATCGGCAGAGCCACTGGTGGTTGCGTTGACAGCGACGGCTGCGTCCGGATTTTTAACGGCATCCATTCCGCCTTTGAGACGCTCGACCACCTGGCCTGCCTGCGTCTTGGCGTCTTCGATTCCGCCGTTTGGATTTTTGTATTTCCAATAGCCAATACCCAGTGCCGACGTCACTGCAAGAACGGCCAATAAACTTTTCATGGGGCATACACCTGATTGTTTTAGTCGGGCCCGGTGCATTCCGGCCGACAGCCAATAAGCGCGCAGAGTCTACCATAACGCGCTTGTTGAGGCAGTAACTTCCCTGATACACGGGACAAGTGAACCACGCTTTTCCCGTGTCCATACAGGTATGATATCCACGCGTGATCAATTTTCTGCAGGGGTGACAATGATACGGGGTAATCATGGGGTTGATTGAAGTCAAACGGCTGACAAAAACCTTTGGCGCGATACAGGCGGTGAATGATGTGAGCTTTTCGATTCCTGCCGGTACCTGTTTTGGCCTGCTGGGACCCAATGGTGCCGGAAAAACGACCACCATCGAGATTCTGGAAGGCATTACATCGCCCACCTCTGGCGAGGTACTGTACCGCGGAGAACCACTCGGCAAGCAGTTTCGAGAGCAGGCTGGCATTATGTTCCAGACCACGCAATTGCAAGACTATATGACGGTGATTGAGGCCCTGCGAATGTTCGGTAGCTTTTATACCGATACTGTCGATGAGGCTGCGTTGATTGAACAGTGTTCGTTGGGCGAATTTCTGCAGCAGGACACGCGGCGACTCTCGGGCGGTCAAAAACAACGTTTACTGCTTGCAATCGCGCTGGTTAATAATCCGGATATTATTTTTCTCGATGAACCGACCACCGGATTGGACCCGCAAGCGAGGCGCAATTTCTGGTCGTTGCTCAATCGCATCAAGGCGCAGGGCAAAACCATTCTGCTCACAACACACTACATGGAAGAGGCCAGTTTGTTGTGTGATCAATTGGTGTTTATGGACCATGGCAAGATCATCGCCGAGGGAACACCACGTGAGCTGATCGACGCAACATTTAATGATGCGGTGCTGCTGTTGCCCGCAACCGATTTTTCGGGCCCGTGCACCGACACCGAGTTCCACACTATTACCGAGGGTCGGGACGTCATCGAAATTACGACCAGTGACATGAACCGCTCAATTACCACACTGCTTGACGCGGGTGTGTCGTTGTCGCGATTGCAGATCCGTGCACGTAATCTTGAAGATCTTTTTCTGAATCTGACCGGCGGAGAGTTACGCTCATGATTCGACTCTCACATTTCGGTGCCGTCCTGATGGCGCGTAACCGCGAATTTCTGCGCGACCGTTCCTCCTGGGCGTGGAATCTTATCTTTCCGGTGCTGTTGATTGTCGGTCTTGCGTTTGTGTTCGGTAATGACAACGCGGCGGTGTATAAGGTGGGCGTGTATCCCGGCGCTACCGATGATCCGTTTTTCAGCACACGGTATGTGCAATTTGTCGACGTCGATAATCTCGACGAGGCCATTGCCAGAGTTGATCGCCATCAGTTTGATTTATTGCTGGATACAACGGGTGGCCGTTACTGGGTGAACGAGACATCGCCCAAAGGTTATTTTGTCGAGCGCGTAGCGTTGGTCGAGTCCGAAGCAGCCTATGAGCGACAACCGCTGACCGGTCGTGCGGTGCGTTACCTCGACTGGGTGGTGCCCGGTGTGCTCGGCATGAACATGATGTTTGCATGTCTGTTTGGTGTGGGTTACGTCATTGTCCGCTATCGAAAAAGCGGTGTACTTAAACGACTCAAGGCGACACCGTTAAAGTCCATCGAATTTATACTGGCGCAGATTATTTCGCGGTTGTGGTTGGTGCTTGCGATTACGATGGGTGTCTATATTGGCACCAACATCTTTCTGAACTTCACGATGAACGGTCATTATCTGACGCTGTTTGTGGTGTTATTGCTTGGGGCCGTGTGTTTAATCAGTCTTGGGTTGCTGGTGGCCTCGCGTACTGCCAGCGAAGAACTCGCCGGAGGTCTGCTGAACGTTGCGACCTGGCCGATGATGCTGCTGTCGGGCGTTTGGTTCTCTTTGGAGGGCGCGCACCCGTTGATCAAGGCGGTGTCCCAGCTGTTACCTTTGACACACATTATAGAGGCGGCGCGCACCATCATGATTGATGGTGCATCTTTCTTTGCGGTATCGGGGCACCTTGCGTATCTGTTGGCATTGACCGCCGTATTTCTACTGGCCGGTGCCCGGTTTTTCCGTTGGGAGTAGTGTGGGGTTTAGTGGGTGTTGTTGACCTCGAAGAGTCCGGCGGCACCCATACCGCCGCCGATGCACATGGTCACAACCACATAACGCGCACCGCGCCGACGACCTTCAATGAGTGCGTGACCGACCAGCCGTGCGCCGGTCATGCCGTAAGGATGTCCCACTGAGATACTGCCACCGTTGACGTTCAACAGTGACGGGTCAATGTCGAGGTGATCACGACAATACAGTGCCTGACACGCAAACGCTTCGTTGAGCTCCCATAGATCGATATCAGCGACTTTAAGGCCGTGTTGTTTCAGTAGTTTTGGTATCGCGTAGATGGGCCCGAGACCCATTTCTTCCGGTGCACAGCCGACAACGCTGATACCCCGATAAATACCGAGTGGTTCAATATTGTGCGCGCTGGCGGTATCACTATCCATCACCACACAGGCCGAAGCGCCGTCGGAGAGCTGACTGGCATTGCCTGCGGTGACCGAGCCGCCGTCCACGACCGGTGACAGACCTGCCAGGGAATCGTAGGTGGTCGATGGTCGGTTTCCTTCATCCTGTTCGAGGGTGACAGGTGTGTCGCTGAGCTCGCCGGTCTCTTTGTCTTTCACCTTCATGGTGGTGGCAAGCGGCACAATCTCCTGATCAAACCGGCCTTCGGCTTGCGCCCTGGCGGTGTGCTGTTGAGACAGTAGTGCAAACCGGTCCTGATCTTCCCGTGAGATACCGTATTTTTGATTGATGAATTCGGCCGTGTGTAACATGGGCATGTAGGCATGTTCAGATCGGCCGACAACCGTTGGGTCTTTCTCTTTCATGACCCAGTCAAAATAGGGAGCTTGTACTGCTGAGATATTTTCCTGGCCGCCCGCAACAACAACCTTGGCGCCATCAATCAGTATCTGGCCGGCCGCAATACCAATCGCCATCATTCCGGAGGAACACTGACGATCGATAGTTTGTGCGCCAACGGTGTGCGGCAGGCCACCGGCCAGCGCAGCGTTACGCGCGATATTCATACCGGCAGTGCCCGCCGTTAATACACTACCAATAACACAGTCCTCCACGGTGGCCGGATCAATGCCAGCGCGCTCTACTGCATGTTCGATGGCGTGGCCCATCAAGGTCGGTGATTTGGTTTGATTATAAGCACCACGAAAAGCGCGACCTATAGGAGTTCTGGCGGTGGAAACAATAACGGCTTCTTTCATGGGTTACTCCTCGTGCTGCTGTGAGCGGTTACCTAACAGAAATGCGGCACAGCCAATAATCATGACCACCACGCAGATCCATAATAGTTTGGTGTATTTGTGAGCCTCGCCAAGCCACTGGTAGTCAGCGGTTGTTTCAAAAAAGTACAGCATAGCACCGCCCATTGCAGCTGCAAACGAAACCAGATAACTCCATACCGGAATTTGTCGCTGGTCTGCCAACAGGGTAAATACAATAACCGGGAAAAGATACAGCGATGCGGTTCCGCTGACAGCAACAGCGCTGAAAAGGTCTTTGTTATCCAGAAACACAAGGCCAAGGCCTGCGAGCATAAACAGCACCATAACCAACCGACCGTGATCGATAGACACGGACAGCCAGCGCATATCAATGACCACCAATTTTGCAGAACTGCTTAAGGTACTGTCGAGCGTTGACATCGCTGACACAATTAACGCTGCGCTGAAAATAAACATGGGCCATTCACCCAACAACCGTTCGAGCACGGCGTTCATAGTTTCACCCGACGTTGCATTGGCACCTGCAATGACGCCCAATAACCCGAACGCGATTATGCATAGTACACTCAACCAACACGCATGGACAAAGCTGCGGCGTGTGGTTTTGCGGTCGGCCAGGAATCCGCGATCCATCATCACCGGGTCATGCATTGGATAACTCCAGACCTGTAGTAAGGCGACAACGATTAAAACGGGTCCGGGGTCTGTAATGTTAAACGCCGTTGCGGTGAGGTTGTCTGCGGTGAACAGACCATTCGATGCCGTGATCATCATAAGCACCACTAAGGTGACCAAAAACAGACTCATCTGGAACACATCGGTGCGCAGCGCAGCGTTCAGTCCGCCGAGCATTGCATAAATCAGAGTAACCACCGAGAACGCGACGATGGTTAACGTGTAGCCAAGGCTGCCCTCGACGCCGAATAATATGCCAATGACCAGGAGATTTGCGAAGACTTCGCTGAGCAACCGCAGAGCAATCACAACGTTATAGCAGGCGGAGCCTACCCAACCGAACCTTGCGTCCAGAAAGGTTTGGATGGATTCAAAGCCGTAACGAAAGCGCACCTGATCAACAATAACCGCACCGGTCAGAAACGACAGGTAATACGTTGCGTACGCAAGTGTGCCCCAAATACCATAATAAAAACCCAGTATGGCCGCATTCAACAAGCTGCGGGCGAAAATCCAGGTGGTGGTTTGTGACAGGACTAGCGTTAGCAGTGACGGTGCCGCACCACTGCTGTCGCGGCCCGAGAAAAAACCGTCAACCGTGCCGGCTTTGCGAGTCATGGACAGCGATGCAATCGCGACCAGGGTTGCGAACACCGGTAGCATGAAATTCATAGCGCAGAGGACCTTATATCAAGCGGTAATAGACGAAGGGACGACACTTCCCATGCGTGTATCAGAGCACGGGCTGTCAGAATGGTTCCGTGACACAGCATAGCTGAACCAACAGGGTTCTGCACTGGCTTACCGAGCGTTGGTGGTGCGTATTCTTAATGTGTGGAAGGCGACCTTAGGGTGCCTGCAAGACAGGCGCAGATGGGTGGCTCAGATCCAAAATCGCACCCGCCAGCGCCGGCTGCCAGCCTTAGTTGCCAGTTATATTGCCAGTTATATTCTCAGTATAATCGCCAACGCCAATACCGGCGCAATTCCTGGCACTCGCAGTCGATCCCCACCAACCGCTTGGGGTGTAGGCCCAATCGTTAACTCTGTTCATCTGAGGGATGAGCGAGGCTACTGAGTGGGCTAGCTTGGATCGTGTGCTTTTGCAGCCTCTGTAGACTCGCAGGGTTCAGCAGACGTTTTGCCTTGCTGACAGTATTGGGCCGTATTGGGTCGCGCGGTCAGCTCGGTGAGACTTTTAATATCACTGTGGCCAGTGGCGGTAGGGTCAGTGTGAGTGAAAACGGGCGCTGATGTGCATCGATTTCATCGGTATCCACTTGGGCATATGAGACCCCGCTACCACCGAACTGATGATCATCGCTGTTAAATACAACGTCGTAACGGCCACGCTGATTAACGCCGAGTCGGTATTGTTCGCGCACGACCGGTGTCAAATTACACACCACTACCACGGCATCATTATCGCCAAAGCGATACCACGACAATACGCTCTGGTCGCGGTCATCGCAGTCGATCCACTCGAATCCCCGTCCGTCACAATCGTACTGATGCAGTGCCGGCGTATCGCGATACAACTGGTTCAGTGCTTTGACCGTGTTGAATACACCACGATGCGCCGGATCGTCGAGTAAATACCAGTCGAGCTCCCGGTCATGTGACCATTCCTGGTGCTGGGCAAGTTCGGCACCCATAAACAACAGTTTTTTCCCGGGATGCGCGTACATCATTGCGTAACAGCAGCGCAGGTTAGCAAGCTTCTGCCAAGGATCACCTGCCATTTTACCCAATAAAGACCCCTTGCCGTGCACCACTTCGTCGTGTGAAAACGGCAGTGCGAAGTTTTCGGTAAACGCATACATGATGCTGAAGGTCAGCTGATCCTGATGATACCGGCGGTGAATGGGGTTGAGCTTAAAGTAGTCGAGCGTGTCGTTCATCCAACCCATATTCCATTTATAGGTAAATCCGAGTCCGCCGAGATACACGGGCTTCGAAACACCGTCCCATGCAGTGGATTCCTCAGCCAGCGTAATGGCTCCGGCCTCGTGAATGCGTTCATTCACTTGCTGCAAAAACGCAATGGCTTCAAGGTTTTCGTTACCGCCATGCTGATTGGGTATCCATTGACCGTCTTCGCGGGAATAATCGAGATAAAGCATCGACGCGACTGCGTCCACCCGTAAGCCGTCAAGGTGGAATTCTTTTATCCAGTAGAGCGCATTGGCGACAAGGAAATTTCTGACCTCAACCCGGCCGTAATTATAGATGAGTGTGTTCCAGTCCTGATGGAAACCCTGTCGCGGGTCAGCGTGTTCATAGAGGTGCGTGCCATCAAATTTTGCGAGCCCGTGGTCATCGGACGGGAAGTGTCCGGGTACCCAATCCATGATCACCCCAATGCCTGCCTGGTGGCATTGATCAATCAGGTACCGCAGGTCATCGGGTTGGCCAAAACGGTGGGTGGGTGCGAAAAGCCCGGTGGGCTGATAACCCCAAGACGCGGTAAACGGATGTTCGGATAGCGGCATAAATTCAATGTGCGTAAACCCGGTTTCCAGCAAATACGGAATCAGGCTGTCGGCGAGTTCACGGTAGGTTTGCTGGCGTCCGTCATGCCAACGCCACGAACCGGCGTGTATCTCATAGATGCTGATGGGTTTGCTCAGATCAGGAAAACTGCCACGTTCGCTCTGCCATGCGTTGTCCTGCCATTGATAATGACTGCGGTAGACAATCGAGGCATTTCCGGGAGGCGCTTCAGAATACTGAGCAACCGGATCGCTTTTGTGGGGCAACCAACTGCCATCTGCGGCCTGAATCAGGTACTTGTAATTCTGATGCTCGACAGCGCCAGGTATAAAAATTTCCCACAGTCCGGAGCCCAAGTGCAGTCTGAGCGTGTGTCGTCGACGGTCCCAGTCGTTAAAAGAGCCGATGATATTGACCTGTTTTGCGCTCGGCGCCCAGACCACAAATCTCACGCCATCGATACCGTCTTGGGTGAGACAGTGTGCGCCCAGCAGTTTGTAGAGTTCGGTGTGTGTGCCCTCGCCGAACAGATACAGATCGAGTTCGCCAAGACCTGACGCAAAAGAGTAAGCATCGTGTGTTTGCCAGTGATGACCGTTGTGGGTGAGGTCAAGGCGGTAATGACCCGGGTGCGTTTTACAGCGAAGCTCAAAGACGCCGCCCTCGTGCACACGCTGCATCGGTACAGTGGTGGTGCCGTCGTTTAGCGCTACTGAATCGACGTGTGGCTGAAACGTACGCACAAGATACCCGTCACCGTGCCGGTGAGCACCGAGGACCGCAAACACATCGGTGTATTCGCCTCTGGCGATTGCATCGAGCGCTGCAGCGTCCAGCGGCGCAGGTGCCGATGGCGCAGCAGCGCTCGATGCGGTATCGGTGCGGACAGTGTCTGGCGTTTGAGTATTAATAATGTTCGCTGCCTGTCAGGTAAGGGCGGGCCGGTAGAGTTGTGTTACGTATTGTTGTGCGGCATCCTGCCACAGGAAACGTGCTGCCGATGCGGCTTTGCAGATGGCGGCCCATTGCCGGGGGTTTGATTCGCGTACTGACAATGCGTCTTCAAACCGTGTCACCAGGTGTTCTGCCTGGCGCGAAACTGTATCACCGCTAAACGAAAACCCGTTGACCTCGTCGCTGACGGTATCGGCAAGCCCTCCCACCGCATGCACAAGACACGGTTGACCCTGTTTCATCGCGATCATTTGCGAAATGCCGCACGGTTCAAACGAACTGGGCATCAGAAAGAGGGTACCACTGGCGTATAGGTGATCGGCGATATCTTGGGCGTAACGGTTCAGGAACAGACAATGCCGGTGTCGTGCTGTTGTCATTGCAATGTGTCGCTCAAGTGCGGGTTCGCCGGATCCGAGAATAATCATAACGCCTCGACCCTGCAGTGACTGTAACAGCTGCTCAAGGACCGTCACACCGTCTTCATTGGTGTGGGTCAAAAGATTGACTTTTTGCGCGGTTAATCGTCCGACACTGGTGACGATATGTTGCGGTGCCGCCTGAGCGTGCCAAGGCTGCATGCCCTGATGGGCGAGATAGTCATTCGCGCTCAGCGTACCTGCTGACGCAATGGCAGACGTCAGCGACTGGTCCATTAAAGACAGCAGCTCAGTCCAGGGTTGAGGCGGCAGCGGTGATTCGGTGTAGTCGCACCCGTTCAGTATGCCAAACAACCGCTGTTGTGTGGCGCATTGGGTCAGGTCATCTTCGAGGCCCTCGCCACCGTGGAACCCGGCTTGTGTGTCATTGGGGCGTTGAATTTCGTTGGCGTAGTTAGGGGAGACGGTGTGGACTGCATCGGCCAGACGAATGGCTGCTGCCATCGGATTCACGCAGTCTGGCCATCGCGGGTCAGCCAGCTGTGGATGGTCGATGCCGACCGTTGGATACCAGTTTTCTAATGACGAGGCATGATGCTGAAACGGCCGAATGCCCTGGAGTGCGAGGTTGTGGATACTAAAGACGCAGCGTATGGCCTGCAGCTCGGCGTAAAGTGGGTCGAATGAACGCAAAATAGCGATAAATGCGCTGTGCCAATCGTGCAGGTGTAACACGTCGGGCCGTGGCAGGGACTCGGTACGAATAGCCTCACAAACACCGGCACAAAACAGTGCAAACTTATTGGCGTCTGATGCAAATGGTGATTCGGGCGGGTCACTGCAATATATGTTGCCGACCCCGCCCAGTGCAAATAACGGGTGATCAAGCACAATGGTCGTGACGTGACCACGGGCCACCTGCTTGGCCGCCTGCTCGATCGCCTGCTCAGTTACCTGTGCCGTTGCCTCATCGGTTAGAGGCGGTGTTGGTTTTACCGCATTGCCTTCGAGTGTATAGACGTCAATGGTCTCTATACTCTGACCAAAGCGCACTCTGACCGATGCAATTTTCCGGGCACCGGTGCGTTGGTGGAAGAGGCCATAGGATGGTGTGACGACCATCAGCTCGTGACCCAGACCCGCGAGCGCACGCGGAACGTCTCGAAGCACATCACCAATGCCGCCGACTTTCCCGCCATTGATTGCGTCGTTCTCTGACGCGACCATCATTATTCTGAGTTTATCGCTCACGGTGATCCTGTGGTTTGTGAGTCGCGCTGATTGGGCACGCCCGTCGAGTGTTGAAGACTTACCTCAACAGATGCAGGTTTTGACCCAGCTGATCCGGGGTGACCAGTGTAATTCCTCTGTCGGTGACACGGAAGCCGTTTGCACGATCTTCGTCGGCATCCACACCAATTGAGGTGTTGGCCGGGATTTTACAACCGGTGTCGATAATCGCATTTCGAATGGTGCAATTGCGTTCTATGGTGACGTCAGGCAAAACCACCGACTCTTCTATATGGCTATAGGATCGGGCATGTACGTTTGAAAACAGAATAGAGCGGCGCAAAGACGCGCCCGAAATCAGGCAACCACCTGAGACGATACAATTGACCGCCATACCACGACGGGTATCGGTGTCGTGCACAAACTTGGCTGCCGGGAGCTGCGCCTGGTACGTGTAAATGGGCCATACTTTATCGTAGAGATCGAGTTCGGGCGCGAAGTCGACCAACTCAATGTTGGCATCCCAGAAAGCGTCGAGCGTACCGACGTCCCGCCAGTAGGTGTAGGAGTCGTCATTGGTGTCGGTGCCGCCGAGTGTGTGCGCAAAGATTTCACAATTGCCCACAGCTTTCGGGATGATGTCCTTACCAAAATCGTGAGAGCTGTCCGGGTTGTCGGTGTCTTCGATGAGGCGGTCGTAGAGAAAGCGGGTTGTGAAGACGTAGTTGCCCATGGAGGCAAGCACCCGCCCGGGTTTACCCGGAATTTCAGCGGGCTCTTGGGGTTTCTCGGCAAAGCCGATGACGCGACCCTTATCGTCGACCTGCACGACGCCAAAGGAACCGCGTGCCTCGTCGGTTGAGACCTCGATACACGAGACGGTGATGTCGGCGTTCACTTCCCGATGCCACGACAGCATTGTGCCGTAGTCCATTTTATAGATATGGTCGCCGCCCAGGATCAAAACTTGCTCTGCCCGGTGGGTTCGGATGATGTCGAGATTCTGGTAGACCGCATCGGCGGTGCCTTCGTACCAACCATCGCCAGTGCGTTTGGACGCTGGCAGGATTTCGACGGATTCTCCAAACTCGCGATTGCCTGACCAGCCACGAGTAATATGACGTACGAGGGAATGTGATTTATACTGGGTAATTACCCCAACACGCTTGATGCCCGAATTAATACAATTAGACAGGGCAAAGTCGATAATCCTGAACTTGCCCCCAAAAGGTACGGCCGGTTTGGCACGCCATTTGGTGAGTTCGAAGAGTCTGCTTCCCTGTCCGCCCGCCAAAATCAATGCGAGCGTTTGTTGTGTGGTGCGATAGGCCGTGTTTGGATCGGTATTTTTTGTCATTTTTACACATTCTCCAAAAATCGAATACCAGCGAGCTGAACCCGCGATAAGTCATCGCAGGCGAACCGGAGTGGCGTCCTGAGTTGGTTCGGAAAAGCCCCATGCCGGTGCGTATCAGGCGTCTAATGCACCGCCTCTGAACACACTATAAGGTAGGGATACTGATATAGCCAGCGCCGGCGCGCCAGTTAAAAAACGCGCGGCTGGACTGCTAACATTAACGAATTAAAAACAAGCTAGAGCACTATGACTTCTTCGAATACTCGGATTTTAAATGCAAAGGAATTGCTCAAGGCTGCTGCTGCATCCCAGCACGGCGCCCAGACTGACCTGTCTGGTTGGTCTGCGGAGACCGCGTTATTACCCTTTGATCAAAAGGCAATTGAGGCGTCTATTTTGCGTCATTTCAGTCATACGCTGGGACGTGAGTTAGGTGATGCTTCGGCGTATCACATTTATCAGGCAGTGGCGATGACGGTGCGTGATCGGGTCATGGACCGTTGGCGTCTGACTCGTGCGCGTGTGCTCAAAGAGGCACCCCGTCAAACCTGTTACCTGTCGATGGAATTTTTAATGGGTCGTGCGTTCGGGAATGCGTTACTGAATCTTGAACTCACTGACACTGTGAATGAAGCGCTGCAATCTTTAGGACTTGACCTCAACACAATCGAAGAGCTCGAGCCGGACGCCGGGTTGGGTAACGGTGGTTTGGGTCGTTTGGCGGCGTGCTTTCTGGACAGCTGTGCAACACTTGGATTGCCGGTGACCGGGTATGGCATACGATATCACTACGGTATGTTTCGCCAGCAGATCAACAATGGTTTTCAGATAGAGGAGCCTGACAATTGGCTTCGACACACACATGTGTGGGAGATTGAACGCCCGGAACTGGCGCAAACCATTCGTTTTGGCGGCCGCATCGTTGCTCGGGGCAACAACACGGCGGCCGATCAGGCTCGTGACTGGGTCGATACCAATGATGTGCTGGCCATTCCCTATGATGTGCCCGTGCCGGGTTTCAGAAACGAAGTCGTCAATACCTTACGGCTCTGGTCCGCTGCCGCGACCAACGAATTTAACCTGACCGAATTTAACCAAGGCAGTTACACCGCAGCAGTTGCTGCCAAAAATGCTGCTGAAAACATCACGATGGTGCTGTATCCAAATGATGCCAGTGAAAACGGCAAACAACTTCGGTTGCAGCAGCAATACTTCCTCGTGTCATCCAGTTTGCAGGATGTGTTGCGTGTCTGGTGTGCGCAGAATGACTCGTTTGACGGGTTTGCCGAAAAACACTGCTTTCAGTTAAACGATACCCACCCAAGCCTCGCAGTCCCTGAATTAATGCGTCTGTTAATCGACGAGCATGATCTTGATTGGTCGGCGGCATGGTCAATAACCACCGAAACCATGGCCTACACCAACCACACGCTGCTCCCGGAAGCACTGGAGCGTTGGTCGGTTGACATGATGAGTCGTCTGTTACCGCGTCTGTGGGAGATTATTGATCAGATAGATCAGCGGTTCCATCAGGTGGTCAGAGCACACTGGCCCGATGACAGTTCACAGTGGCCCCATATGGCTATCGTAGAGCGCACCGATTATCCGATGGTGCGTATGGCGCATCTGGCAATTGTGGGTAGTTTCTCGGTCAATGGTGTTGCGGCACTGCATTCTGAGTTATTGGTGTCCGGGTTGTTCCATCGTTTCAGTCAGCTTTGGCCCGAGAAATTTAACAACAAAACCAACGGTGTCACCCAGCGCCGTTGGCTTGCCCAATGTAACCCTGCGCTACGCCAGCTGATCACTGACACCATCGGTGATCGCTGGATTACCGATCTCTCTGAACTCGAAGCGTTGGCACCGTTGGCCACCAACACTGCGTTTCGGTCAAAGTGGGCTGCTGTCAAAACAGCGAACAAACAACGTTTGGCACAGTTGGTCAGTGAGCAGTGTGGCATCGATTTTATGCCGGATGCTATTTTTGATATTCAGGTCAAACGCATGCATGAATACAAGCGCCAGCTGCTGAACGCGTTTCATGCTATTCATTTGTATCAGCGTATTAAGGCCTCCGACACCAACAACTGGACACCGCGGTGCATACTGATAGCAGGTAAGGCGGCTCCGGGTTACGAGGTTGCCAAGCTTGTCATCAAGTTCATTAATAACGTTGCCAACGTTATCAACAATGACCCGGATACCAAAGGCCTGCTGCGGTTGTGTTTTCTGCCTGACTACAATGTGTCAGCGATGGAAATTATCTGCCCTGGTGCCGATCTTTCCGAGCAGATATCAACAGCCGGCAAGGAGGCATCCGGTACCGGCAATATGAAATTTATGATGAACGGTGCTCTGACCATCGGCACACTCGACGGCGCTAATGTCGAAATTCGTGAAGCGGTGGGTGCTGATAATTTCTTTTTGTTCGGACTCAATGAAAGTGAAGTGACCGAGTTGCGCAATCATTACGATCCGCAGTCAGTGCTTGATCAACATGACGCTGTCAGAAAGATCATTGATGCTATTCGCGATAACGAATTCAGCGCAAACGAACCCGGACTGTTTCAGTCACTGCTCGATGGCGCGTTGAGTCCGCATGACCCGTGGATGACTATTGCCGACTTGCCGGCGTTTATCGCGGCACAACAGGCTGTGGCTGATGCGTATCGTGACCAGGATAACTGGCAGGCCATGAGTATTATCAATAGCGCGATGTCAGGGCGTTTTTCAACCGATCGCACCATGGCTGACTATAACGAAGACATCTGGTCGTTAACACCGCTGACCGACAATCCGGTTGCACCGTCTCAAAAGGCTGCATCCTGATCATCGACGTGCACGTGATCCGCCATCATCACACAGGTGCGTTGTGAAACTCACCGGCGATCAAATCAGCAGCGGACGCGCGTGGCCACTGGGTGCACAGTGGGATGGTGACGGCGTTAACTTTGCGCTGTTCTCCGCCAATGCCGAGCAGGTTGAACTGTGCCTGTTTGATGAATCGGGTGATAACGAAATACAACGTGTGGTCTTGCCGGCCAAAACCGATGACGTGTGGCATGTTCGTCTGCACGATGCAGGTCCCGGGTTATTGTATGGCTACCGTGTGTATGGTCCCTACGATCCGGTCAATGGGCATCGTTTTAATCATCACAAATTACTGCTCGATCCGTATGCCCGCTCGACCGTAGGCACCTATCGCGAGAGCGATGAAAACTACGGCTACATCAAAGGGTCACCGGAGGGTGATCTCTCGTTTGATACACGTGACAACGCGCACAACATACCCAAATGTGTGGTTGTCGATGAACAATCCAAACGTCCCCGCTCGACTGGCCCAAAAGTCGATCTGCTCGATTCCGTCATCTATGAAGCGCACCCCGCTGGATTAACCCAACGGTTACCTGGGCTGTCCAAGCGGCGTCGGGGCACCTATGGTGCGCTGGCGAGCAAGAAGGTCATAGCGCACTTGCGTGAGCTTGGTGTGACCACCATCGAACTACTGCCGGTCCATGCATTCTGCGATGAGGAACATCTGCTGCAAAAAGGGCTCGTCAATTACTGGGGTTATAACTCACTGCTGTTCTTTGCACCTGCAACCCGTTACGCGCATACCGATGCGCGGCGCGAATTTCGGCGTATGGTGCGTGCGTTACATGTTGAGGGTTTCGAGGTTGTGCTGGACGTGGTGTACAACCATACCGCTGAAGGTAATGAACACGGACCCACGCTGTGTTATCGCGGTATTGATAACGCCTCGTATTACCGGCTGCAGGATTACCGGCGCTACTATATCAACGACACAGGTTGTGGCAATACTATTAACAGCCGTCATCCGCGTGTGAACCAGCTGATCATGGACAGTTTGCGTTATTGGGTATCGCAGATGCAGGTCGATGGGTTTCGTTTCGATCTTGCACCGGTGCTTGGGCGAGAGAGTTGGGGGTTTGATCGGGGAGCCGGTTTTTTTGATTCTGTTCGGCAAGATCCGGTGCTTGCCGGTACCAAGATGATTGCCGAACCCTGGGACACCGGGCCAGGGGGTTATCAGTTGGGACAGTTTCCGCAAGGTTGGTCGGAGTGGAACGACGAGTACCGTGACTCGGTTCGTTCGTTTTGGCGAGGCGATGCCCACCAGCTACAGGCGTTGGCGCGTGCCTTACACGGCTCCAGTGACAAATTTGAGTGGCAACAGCGCGGGCCAGTCGCCTCCATTAATTTTATTACGTCACACGATGGCTTTACGCTCCGGGATTTGGTCAGTTATAACGAGCGGCATAACGAGGCCAATGGCGAGTACAACCGTGATGGTCATAGTCACAACATTTCGTACAACCATGGTGTCGAGGGACCCACGGATGATGCTGCTATCAATGCCGAGCGCGATCTGCATCGACGTAATCTCATGGCCACGTTACTACTGTCACAAGGTGTGCCGATGCTGGTGGCCGGTGATGAATTCGGCCGCACGCAGCACGGCAATAACAACGCGTATTGCCAAAATAACCCATTGGGTTGGATTGACTGGTCACAGGCTACGACAGATCATGCGTTTCTGGCCTTTACGCAACGACTGATTTCACTCCGACGTCAGCTGCGGGGTTTACGGCGTTCCCGGTATCTGCATGGAACGCAACAGTCACCGAGCCTTGGCGTGCCAGACATCGTGTGGCTTGGCGCTGACGGATCGCCCATGGAGCACAACGAGTGGCATCGCCAGCAAGCAGGCTTTTTGGGGATGTTAATTCCGGGTGATTCGGGATGCGATATGGCCAGAGCCGCCGGGGTGCACACGCAGTCCTGTGAACATATTTTAATAGTGATCAATCATGACAGTGCTGTCGTGCATTTCCCGTTGCCGGAGGTTCCGACATCGTGGGTCCGGCGTCTCGATACGTGTCAGGTTGAGCAGAGCGACGAGAACGTGATGCAGGTCTCGCTTTGTCATCCCCGATCAATCCAGTTGTTGACCTGTCAGGGGTGACTTTGGTGAAAAGTCTGTAAAACAACGTCGCAGTGACCGGTTCGGCCTTGAGCGGGTGGGGTGTTTCTGGCATCCTGATCAGGTCAATGACGGAAAACTGGCCATGAAAACTCATCAATCTGTATACACACTGATCAGGCAATATTTGCTGTTCACGTTAACCGTATTATTTCTGCTCACACTGGCGCGTGCAGGGTACAACCTGTGGCACTTCACGCAGGTCTCCGATGTGCCAACGCTGGTCCAGTCCTTCTGGCAGGGTTTTAAGTTTGATCTTGCGTCGGTGGGTGTGCTGTTGGCGGTGCCGGTCTTTGTCGTGCCTCTGCTGGCAATGTTCCGGGCGACGGTGCCTCTGGCCCGTTGGTTTTCATTATTGTGGGTCGCACTGGCGTTTGTGCTGCTCGTCACACTCGAGCTTGTCACCCCGTATTTTCTGGAGTCTTCAGCGGTCCGTCCGGATGCATCTGAGTTTGCATCTGCCGGTGGCGTTGTCGATATGCTGGCAGACGTGTGGTCACGGTTTATGATTCCCGCCATCATCGGCACGGTCCTGGTGGTGCTGATTCTTATCGCATTTTGGGGTCGGCTTAATACACGGCATTTTTTGAGAAAGCCTGTGAAAATGATTCCGGCCATTATGATGTCAGTGTTTGGTTTGGCATTTTGTGTGATGGCAACCCATGCATCAATTGACTTGACCAAGCCTATGATTGATCCCAGTGCAGCGTTAGTGTCCACGGAATCTGTCGTGAACGAAATCACGCTGAACAGCACCTACAAAGGGCTGTACGCATTACTCAGTCAGTAACACCCCTCGACTGTGTGCACATTTTGGTCTCCCGCGTTACCGAGCATGAGGTAACCGGGGCCACAGCCATCCGGAATAGCGATCCGGAATAGCGATCCAATATTAACGGCTGCAGAAATAGAGTGATCCTGACAGCGCGCCCGCTCGGGCACCCGTAAGCCAAAATTTTTTCAGGCTCCGCGTCATCTGCGGGCCCTGCCATTTCGTGTCATGTTCCCCCAGCCGCTTATCTGTGGCGCTGATCGATTTTTTTAGGGTAAATCCTGTCTGATCAATACCCGAGCAGGCGCAGGACTTGCGTCTGTGATGTGATGAAATTTCTGCTACTGCTGTTGCTGCCATGGTCGGTTGCCGCTGCCGATGCGTGCCGACCCTGGTCCGAGACTGATCAAGGCGACGTCACGCTGGTCGTCGGTGACATCGAGGTCAAAACAGCAAACGTTTTTGACCTGAGCCTGCCTGAAGAGAATCGATGGTTCCATCGGTTTACCAATGAATGGCACCGGCCAACCAGACCCAACGTTGTCCGACAACAACTGCTCTTTCGCACCGGTGATACCTACTCCCGCCGGGTACTGGATGAAACCGAGCGTAACCTTCGCAGTACGTCCTACCTGCACCGTGTCACAATTCGCGAGACTGAGGTCTGTAACGGTGCGGTCAATCTGTTGGTAGAAACATCAGACAATTGGTCGTTAAGCACGAATTTTTCGCTGGAGCGAGCGGGTGGTGAAAATGAGTATCGATTCGAAGTGCGTGAGGCCAACCTGTTTGGCTCTGGCCGGGCACTCTTATTCAGAATTGACAGCAGTGTAGACCGGGAGTCGCGCACGTTCTTTTTCTCGGACCCGGCGTTTCGGGGTACGCGCCAACAGGTGTCGCTTCAACTCGACTCCAACAGTGATGGTGAGGGCACGGCACTGCGATGGCAAAAACCGTTTTATGGGTTGGACAGTCGTGATGCGTGGCAGGTGTCAGTGTCCAATCAGGTCTTTGGCAGCTCAACGTTTGAAGATGGCCGGGCAGTGCAGGGGTTTACCCAGCGTAGGCGTAATCTGAATGTATCGCGCGGATTTTCTGCTGGCCTGATTCAGGGTGCAGCCACACGCTATTCCGGTGGACTCATCTTTGATGAGGCCGAAGTCTCTTTGGTCGTGCCAGTGACGTCTGTCACCTCAGCATCGGATGAACCTGACGTTCGACGGTTTGTGTATCCCTTTTTGGGAATAGAGTATCTTCAGGATCGTTATGTCAAACGCAGTAACCTGTCGCTATTGGAGACGATAGAAGACGTATCCTTAGGACATCGTGTGTCCGCCAGTGTCGGTTGGTCGTCGCAGGTGCTCGGAGCCAACTTGTCCGGTTTGATTATCAGCGGGGGTTATTCCCGAGGTTTCCAGCCGTCAGAGTTTTGGTTGGGCCAGGTGTCTGCCAGCGCGTCAGTGCGAGTATCCAATGCCGGCGTTGATCAGGCTACGGGCACTGCGAGACTCAGGAGTTTTCGATTTCTGAGTCGACGCCAACAGTTATTTTTTCAGGCCTCGCTTTCGGCTATTGATAACCCGTTTCGTGAACAGCAACTGCTACTCGGTGGTGACACCGGACTGCGGGGTTATCCGTTACGTATCCAATCCGGTGATCGTCGTGCAATAGCAACGGCCGAGTACCGTTTCTTTCCCGACTGGTACCCTTGGCGATTGCTGCGATTTGGGTTTGCAACGTTTGTGGATGCCGGTCAAGCCTGGCGTTCCGATGGTGATGAGCCAGCGCTGTTAACCGATGTGGGTGTTGGCTTACGTGCCGTCTGGGCACGACAGGCAAACAACCGGGTCTTGCATATTGATTTGGCGAAACCGGTGACCGCTGTTGATGGGGTGGACGACGTTTCTGGCGTTCAGTTAGTCATTAAAACCAAAGCCGAATTCTGACGCCGTCTCAGAGGTGATCCTGCACGCTGATGCGGCGTTGGAAGTCGATTTGCGCGGCTCATTTACCGGTGTAAACTGCGCTGCTCAATCGACTGCCGCCTTGCCTCAACGCACATGATCCACTCTGAGATGGCGTCAGGACTTCGTCTCAGAGGTGATCCTGCACGCCGATGCGGCGTTGGAAGTCGATTTGCGCGGCTCATTTACCGGTGTAAACTGCGCTGCTCAATCGACTGCCGCCTTGCCTCAACGCACATGATCCACTCTGAGATGGCGTCAGGACTTCGTCTCAGAGGTGATCCTGCACGCTGATGCGGCGTTGGAAGTCGATTTGCGCGGCTCATTTACCGGTGTAAACTGCGCTGCTCAATCGACTGCAGCCGATCCTCACCGATCCTCAACGCACATGATCCACTCTCAGATGGCGTCAGGGCGCTGTATGTCAGTTGACTCGGTAGACTACCGGGCAGTGTGGTTTTAGCAAATGGATTTGTAGGCTTTGACGTAGTCGATTTCGAAGTGTGCCGGGAAGCGGGTGTTTCTGTCGGGAGCACCTGGCCAGTTGCCACCGACGGCGAGGTTTAGCAGGAAGTGAACCGGGCGTGTAAAGTCGGCAGGGGTTGGATGTCTTGCTACCAGCTTTCCATCGATAAACCAGCGTACTTCACGTTCGCTCCAGATGGTGGAGTAGAGGTGAAATTCTTTGGTCAGATCTTCTCGCAGGGTATGGGTGTAGGGGTGCGAGGTGAGCTTGCCGGTTTGATTGGTGTGCAACGTGGTGTGGAATGTTCGGGGCTCATGACCCAGAAACTCCATGACATCAAGTTCCGGTAACACGGCAACGCCTTCGGGCCATTGATCGAATGATGGCAATAACCAAAACGCTGGCCATAGTCCGCGACCGGCTGGCACTTTGGCGCTGACTTCAAAACGACCGTACTGCTGTGCGAATGATTTTTCGGTAGTCAACACACCGGACACATACTCACTTTGTACCGGTGTATCCAAACTGACGTTGGTTGTGCGATCAGCGACGATATGCAACACCCCGTCGTCTGTCAGGTACGGGCTGTGGCCATGTATCGACGGATCAATATAGTACTGCAGTTCGTTGTTAATAATGACATCACGCGGCCAGATATACGACGTCTTCCATTGGCCTTCACCGGTTGTTGCATCGTACAGATCGAGTTGTTCAAACTGATCTTCGAAGCTTTGTTGCCAACAGGTCGATTCAAACGGATGATCGTTTGCCGCAACAGAGCCTGATGCTAACAACAGACCCGTTACGACGGCTCGAAAGCTGGCGTTCACGATGCTTTGACGGCATCGGGTACGTGCGTCGAAAACCATTTCCATGCGTGTTCGATGCTATTGTCGATGTCGTGGAACCGCGGCTGCCACCCGAGAATGTCCATGGCTTTGGTTGCATCGGAGACCAGCTCGGGCGGATCACCGGCTCGTCGTGGGGCCATTTTGTAGGGAATGTCGACGCCGGTGATACGACTGCAGGCCTGAATGACCTCAAGCACGGTAACGCCTCGATTAACCCCTAAATTAAACTGCTCGGCGCCGGCTTCCGGTGTCTCGAACAAGCGCTCTAACGCATGGATATGTGCACGGCACAGATCAGTCACATGAATGTAATCACGAACACAGGTGCCATCGCGCGTATCAAAATCATCACCGAAAATACACAGCTTGGTATCTGCCGGATCACCACCGGCTTTGATACGCAGCGCTTCAAACAGCACCAGCGGAAGCAAATGGGTTTCGGGGTCATGACGTTCACCGAGGCTGCCGTCTTCGGCGCACCCGGCTGCATTAAAATAACGCAGTGCAATACTGCGCAACTGGTAGGCAACCGCGTAGTCCATCAATATCTGTTCGACCATTAATTTGGAATGGCCGTAAGGATTAATCGGATTTTGTCGTGTGTCTTCGGTGATGGGTAACGTGTCCGGCTCACCGTAGGTGGCACAGGTGGATGAAAAAACAAAACGGTTAACATGGTGTCGACGCATGGTGTTCAGTAACCGAAACGTACCAATTACGTTATTGTCGTAATACATGTCTGGTTCTGTGACCGACTCACCGACGTAGGCGAGGGCCGCAAAGTGCATGACAGCCTCAATGCCGTGGTCCTCAAGCGTTTTGCCTAACAGCGCGTCATCACGAATATCACCCTCGACCAGAGTCGTGTCGAGCACGGCGTCGGCATTGCCGCGGGACAGGTTGTCGTACACCACGACGTTATAGCCATCGGCCTTGAGCATGCGGGTCATATGCGACCCAATGTAACCGGCGCCGCCAGTGACCAAAATGGATTTTGTCATGGGTTCTGTGTCCCTTTTTTGTTCGGGATATCGTCAAGATCGATATCAATAGAATCTGCTTGCTGCCTATCAAAGAAGTCGTTGTCAGCAGGGTTGTCGATCGGGTCAGTGTCGGTCCAATCGCTGGGCTGTTCCCCACGACGCTGATTACGACGCTCAAGGGCCGGATCCCACGATGGATCTGACGGTGTCGCCGATTGTTCCCGGCGTTGTGTGTACACACGACCTGCATCGTCGCTATCAGCCTGATCCGGACGGAAGTCTCCGGTGATTTCATCAGAAAACTCAACCACGCTGTCGCCTTCGATCAGGGCATCGTCAAAGTCAGGCCCTGTGAACGACACCATGGTTTTGTCAAAGGGGTCAGCTTGTATCGCTGCAAAGGCCTGCGTCGCGTCACGATAGTGTGCCGGTGCGGGACGTTGCTCATCACTGAACAGATCATCTAGGTCGTCAGCTCTCAGGTGCGCAGCTTTACTGGCATCATCGGTTGTGGCTGTCGCGCCCGCCGCAGTCAGTCTGGCGGTAGCGGGTGATGCGGCATCTGACTCAAGACTGTCTTGGGTATTCCACCTGTTTGGCTCAGCGTTGTTAGCGTCAAAAGCCGGTTTATCATTAGAGGGGCGGGGCGACGGGTCATCGGGGCGTTCGTTGGTGACCGGGTCATCAGAGACCACATCATCAGCCATGACCACACTGACCTGGCGGAGCATACTGATTGGCAGAGCCAGAAACAACACCCAGTACAGTTCCCGATGCACCAGAAAACGCGCCTCGGAGTAATTGGTGACCAGGTACGCTGTCACAAAGCCGAGCACAAATAAAACACCGACTTGCTGACGTTCGTACTGGCAGTAAAAAATTTCGATCATTTGTTGCACCACCATGAGCATGGCAATGCATGACAGTGGTAATCCGATTTCGGAGGCCAGTTGCAAAAAGCCGTTGTGGGCGTGATAGACAATCCACGTGAAATCGGTGAGGCTTTGCTGAATCCACAGGGTTTGATCATTCGGGTGCCAGATACTGCCATAACCATATCCGGTTAACGGTTTATCGAGGATCAGTCGCCAAGTTTGTTCCCACACCTCGCCGCGCCCGGTCAGATCGCCAGAGCGGCCGACCAGTTCTGCGGTATCAATATTGAGTAACGCAAGCACTGTTACCGAGCCAAACAAAATAGCCATCACCGCCATACGCACAAAGCCAAGTTGAAAACGTATGGAAATAAAGAAATACAACGCCACAGCACCACCGACAATCAGCGCCAACAACGAGGTTGCAGAGTGACTAAAATACAGTGCCGCGAGGCTGATCAGTGCAAAGAGTACAGCCAGAAATTTACGGGTTAAGTTCAGCGGCTTGCCTAACTGACTGCAATACAACAGCACGCCGGTGGCAGCCCAGAAGCCCAATGTATTTTTGGACGTGGTGATGCCTTTCCAGACACGGGTACCCTCGTATGCTTCAATCCCCAATTCGGGCAGTGCGAAGACAGACGCAATACTGATCAGCAGAATGCCACCCAGGACGACGGACAGTATGTTCAGAATGGAGACCAGCGGTATCATAAAGCCGAGATAAATAGCGACCATACTGGTGCCCAGCAAATGTACGGTGCGGGCGGCGCTGGTGGGGGGATCGATAGACCAACTGATAGAGATGGCCGTACCGATTAACAGCACCACCAACAACACACGGTAACGCGCAATCCAGAACAGCCAGTTCAGGCCATGGTTAAACATCAGCCCAACAATGGCGACAAGGTATAGCCCAAACCAGGCTAGCGTCGCAATGCCGGTTGCACCCGGTGCAAAGTGTTGCAGTAAGGTTTGACCCGCAGTCGTGCCGAGGATGATCGTTGTAATCAGCAGTAATACGGCAATGGTAGACGCATGGGTCGCTGCCGTGCGCTGGGAGTAAGTCGCAACCCGCATCAGAGATTCAGCGATGCCATCGGTTTACCCCGAAAACGGACGTACTGGTCGACGACCCGACGGTAGAGGCGAGGGGCGAAGTTCTGTAACAGCTGACGCGCAACTCCCGGGAGTCCGATAACGCCGGCCCGATGACTGCGCCAGACAAGCTTTACACTGTCCATCGGTGCGGTACGTGCCAGTGCCACTGATTTAAAGTGTCCGGTAAATCCATGCCATGCCTGCTCGCTCATCAATGATCGTTGTGCTTCCATCCAGTTTAAAAAATTTGTGTGTTTCTCGGTGTTGCCACTGAACACCGGCAGCTGCGACAAAGCATCAGCACTGATGGCGTCGGCGTATAGCGTTTGAGGTGTGTCGAGCATGCGGGGAATGGCACCGGCTTTCCACAGGTCAATGGCGTACTGATCGTTGTCTCCGAATGTTACGGTCTCATCCCACCGTACAGTCTCGCGATACTGCGTAGCGACGATCATCGTGCTGGTTTGGATAAAACCACCCCTGACATAAAGATAGTCAAAAATACTCTCGTTTGTTTGCATTGCCGTGGCGGGCTTGATCCAGTATCGATCCACCCCTCGGTCAACAATAATTTGTGTATACAGAAAGTCGGGTGCCGACCCATGGTTGTCGGTGGTGTCCAGCGCGGCTTTGGCGTGCGTGAGGTGATCAGGCAACCAGACATCATCGGAGTCAAGGTACGCAATGTAACGCCCTTTGGCTGCGTCCAGACCGGTGTTGCGAGCAGCAGCTGGCCCGGCATTGTCCTGATAAATATACCGAAACGCCTTGTGTTCAACGGATTCGGCAACCGCGCGGGTATTGTCAGTGGAACCGTCATCGACCAGAATCACCTCAAAATCAGTGCAGGTCTGTTTCCAGCAGGACGCCAGTGTGTCCATCATGGTGTCCGCCCGATTGTAGGTCGGGATAACGATTGAGAATAAGGGTGACATGGCGTTAGTGTCCCGCAGGTCGCGCTGCGCGAAGATTAAGGTGAGCAGACAGTTTACCGATGAATTTCCAGCGCAGCGACGCGGCATCGAACCTCATGGCCGGTAACGCAAGACCTGCCAACGAATACAGGGTGGCGTAGGCACCCAGTCCAGCGGTTTTGACCAGACGTATCGCCGTTGCAATGGGTCCCGGTTGTAAGGCTGCCATAACGTGCACTCTGGCGTTGTGAACAATTTTGACGCGCTCGCGCAACCACTCGGTGGTCAACCGTTCAGCGGGCACCGGTTCGTAGACGGTTGCGTGTTTGGCCCAGTGCATCGTGTGGCCACGCTGCGCCATGGTCATAAAAAATGCGAGATCTTCCCCACCAGAGTGTGCAAAGTCGGGATGAAAGAATTGCGGGCCCAGCGATGCCAGCGTGCTGGCTTTGATCAGAAAGTTACCGGCTGCCTGCAACTGACAGGCGCCGCCGTCGTCAGCATCAAGCGCTGCGCCGTAATAGTGGCTTTGTGTCAATTCGGCTGGCGCATCGTCCGGAAACAGCGAGACGGTCGGGCCACCGACAGCGTCTGCGTTAGAGGTGGTTTGTACGCGGACCATCTCTGACAGCCACTGGGGTTCTGGCCATTCGTCGTCATCCAGAAACGCAATCAAGTCGGGCTCTTGTGTCAGCGCCAGTGTCGCCGCGGCATTACGCGAATGGGAGATGCCGGGTTTTTCGGCACGTGTTGCCACCAGAGGGTACGGGTAGGCTGCGCGCATGCGCTCTACCACCGCCAGCCCTTCGGTTGCGGCGTCGTTGTCAGCGACGGCGACGGTGATGTCGTAATTGCCATCCAGCGACGTTAAGGATCTCAGCAGGCGCTCGAGACCTTCGGGTCGTTGATAGGTACAGATCGCGATGACGATTTTCACGCGAGGGCTCCAGTGACCGGTTGTGATAGTTTTCGGTGAATGACCACCAGCAGAAAACCCGCCAGGAACAGTTCGGCGGCCAGTGTGGCGAAAAGTGTCATCGCCGGGTTGGATAACTGCAATATTCCCACCACCCCAACGAGGCTAATCAGGGCACCCATCACACTGCCGATAGCCAGTATGCGGAAGTCACGTAACGCCTGGAGCCCAGCGCTTGGCGCGTTGTAGAGTGTGGCGGCGATCGTGGTCAAAAACCAAATAGCCACAATGAACCCCATCGGCTCATCCGCATACCGGACCGCATACAGTGCAGTGTGTATCTGTGGCCACAATAGGTACAGCGCTGCACCGAACACGAATAGTGCTGACACCATATACAGGGTGGTTCTGCGTATTTGTAGGCGTACCACGTTGTGCCGGGCCTGAGATAACGCGACGGCCATTTCGGGTTTGACCATATTTTGCCACGTCAGCAGGGCAACCCGGACTGGCCCAAACAGTACAAAACCCGCCGCCAGTGGGGCAAATGCGTCAGGTCCGAGCGCGCCTGTGACAATCAGGCTGTGCGCCTGCGCAATGAGCAGTGTCGTCACGGCACCCACCAGTGCCCAGCGCGACTGATGCCAGATGTCACGGTAACCACCGATGACGTTGAGGCTAAATCGAAACGCTGCAGCACCGTGCAGTAACAGCCGCTCCACCAACATGGCCACGCCGTTGGCGCTGGCGAGGGCCAACAGCATGATGGCGGTAGACGATGTCTCGGATTGGGTCAGCGCGAGAACCACCAGTATCGCGCCGGTGCCAACGTAGGTCAGATCGCCCACCGCGGTGACCAGTGGTTTCATTCGGGTGTATCCGAAGCTGCGACTGAACTGGCGGGCTGAATAACAGGCGACAAACACAGTCACTGACAGACTCAGGTCAGCAGCAAGTCCATTAAAAAAGGTGTAAATCAAACCTGCTACCAGCAGTGCAACGGAGAACATGAGGTTGACACTGCTGAGCATCAGCTCGCTTCGATGCCGTTGGGTCTCGTTGGTGATGACCGGGGTAAATACAGACAGCGGTGTTGAGATCAGCGCGTTATTGATAGCTGCTGCAAATAAAGCCAGCACAAACGCAAATGCAAATACGCCGTAGTCATATTGACTGAGCTCACGAAGCAGCAGCAAGTTGAGCACAAAATGAAACCCACTGACACAGGCTTGAGCACCCACTGACAACAGATAACGAATACCGCTGTGTTGCAGTAGTCGTCGATGCCATCGGGTAAAACCGTCGGTTAGCATGTCGGGCAGAAACCAAGGCTACAGATGCACAGAGTCACAGCAGACACGCCGGGTGAGAAGGTTCGTCTTGCGGTAGGGCACATCGTGTGTTCAGTCATCGGTAATCAGTAGGCGCAAGTATAACGCTGCCTGTGGTTTAACGTGTGTTACGCCGCGTCTATGCTTTTGTTTTTGCGCGAGCCGAGTACCAGATTCTTGCCAAGGATGGCACCGAGGATAACGGGTTCAACCAAATAACGAAACGCAAATCTGCGAGGATTTTCAAACAGACGGTAACTCCATTCCAATCCGGTTCGTCCCATCCATCGTGGCGGTGTTTTTACCGCGCCAGCTACGTATTCCATGCAGGCACCACAGGTAAATAACGCCGATGCCTTGATTTTGTCGCGATGTGCGTCTACCCAATATTCTTGCCGTGGAGCGCCAAAACCGACCAGCAGCAGATCGGTTTCAAAGGCATTGATACCTTCAATGACAGCCAGCGATTCGGGATGATCAGGTGCCTGATTAAAATAGCCGTCATGGCCGTCGATGAGGATGCCCGGTACTTTCTCACGAATGACAGCAATCGCTTTTTGTTGAATGTCGCTGCTCTGTCCCAAATGATAGACACGCCATTCGTTATCGCGGGCTTGCTCAAGCATGGGCCAGATAAAGTCAACATAGGTGACGCGCTGCTCGCGGGTGACCTTGTGTCCACCGAGTCCCAGCAGCCAAATCACCGGCATGCCATCAACCAATGCGGTGGCCCGGTCATAACAGGCTTTGAGTTTGGGTGTCGTGAAATACGAGTACAGCGAATGCAGGTTGTGATAGTAGACAGTGATCGCCTGCCGGTCAGTCACCGAGGTTTTAATCAGCTCAAGATACTGTTTAATACTGCCCGGCTCGGTGTCGAACCCCAGCATAGAGCAGGTGGTTATGGGTTTGTTGGTGGCATCGTTCATGGTGGTGTCATAACCGGTTGGTTGGTGCACAGTTTGGTCAGTGCTTGGGCAGTTGGGCTTGTTTCGCGTATCTAGAGTATAGCGACGGGGTCATCCAAGTTTTGAATGGTCACGGTTGTGTTCACAAAATCGTGTTGCCGGATATCGTCAGCTGATAATAAAAGACAGCATGCTGGCGAGTGATTTTCCCAGTGTAACGGCCAGACTCACTCTTTTACTGTTCCCGCTATAAGGCCTGTTCACCTACTGCCCAAGGGCCATACCAAGGGGGCCATACCAAGGGCCATACCAAGGGCCATACCAAGGTTCATGCTACAGGGCCATACCAAGGTTCATGCTACAGGGCCAGGCCAAGGTTCATGCTACAGGGCCAGGCCAAGGTTCATGCTACAGGGCCAGGCCAAGGGCCATACCAATGGCCAGTCGCCTTCGCGGCATAAGCAACAGACCGACTGAGGTTGCGTTTTGTGGCCATCAGGCAGGCTTGGAACGCTTCTGCGCTCGGTTCGTGGGTCTTGCTGGCTGTGTTGCACTCACCCGAAGGGTTGGGTGTCTTGGTGTTTTTCTTGGTGTTTTGTTGGGCGTTTTGCCGGGCTTTTTGCCGGGCGTTTTGCTTGTGGAGTGGGTGTAGCTGCGTGCTGTTCTACTGTTTTTAAAGCCGGGTAGAGCGGTTGGTCTGTCTCTCTCTCATTCTCTCAAGGCTGGTGATTCCAGCCTTGAGATGACTGCTGTTGTCCTGAGGGTGTGGATCAGTACGCGTTTTCGTGCGTCCAGCCCTTGAGTACCGTCATGAACAGGATTTTGATGTCGAAACCGATGCTCCAGCGTCGGATGTACTGGCGATCATGTTCGATACGCTGCACCATGTCAGAGACGTGGCTGGTCTCGCCGCGAAAACCGTTGATCTGAGCCCAGCCGGTGATGCCTGGCTTTACTGCATAACGGGAGTTCAGTGCCGGAATCACGTATTTGAAGTCTTCGTCGAGTGCGATGGGATGCGGACGGGGACCGACCAATGACATAGAACCCTGAATCACGTTAAACAGTTGCGGCAGTTCGTCGAGGCTGGTGCGTCGCAGGAAAGCGCCAATGCGTGTAATACGCGGATCGTTCTTTTGCGCCTGCTTGAATTTGGCTTCGGTGCCGGTCTGGTACATGGACCTGAACTTGTACACACGAATCACTTCGCGGTTGCGTCCGTGACGGTTCTGGCAGTACAGCGCAGGGCCGGTGCTGTCGAGCTTGATCAGGATGGAGATTATGACCATCAAGGGGCTCAGCAGCAGTAATGCGATACTGCCTAAAACGAAGTCTTCCAGTCTTTTCAGGGCTGCTCGAAAACCGACCAATGGTGTGGTTAGCGAGTTGTCTACGGTAGTAAACGTTGTCCATAACTTGGCGTCAGTGTTCAGCAAATCGCTGGTTGGCGCATCGTTAGCGGGCTGTGATTTTACGTCGAGTTGTTCAGCTGTTGAGGCGCTGATTTTATCGCCGATTATTTTAACGGTGGTCACTGTGCTTCCTCTGGTTTTTGTTGTTGTTGTAAAAGACGCTAGTTTAACGCAAGCGCCATACAAATTACTCGATTGGTTCGGCTTTTCTGAGCTCAATTCACATTTTGTAACAGGGTGTCTGACAGTGCTCGTTATTCGAGCGATGCTCTGCCAGGCCTGTCACAAAATACAAGTCCGGGGGGTCTTGCTCTAGTCGAGCTGCTCCCGGTAGTAAGCATAGTGGCTGGGAGTCGGTTGTGAAGAGCCATTCAGCAAACATCCGTTGACACGCACGCCAGAGAAACTCAGGCGCTTCAGTGCCTCATTGATCTGCGGCTCTTTGATTTCACCTTCTTTGACCACCATGATGCTCGCGCCGGCATGTTTGCCCAGCGTCGCGGCGGTCGACACGCTCAGGATCGGCGGTGTATCAATAATGACCATATCAAAGCGGGGTGCAACCACGTTCAAAAACGCGCCGAACTCCTTGTTACCGGGCATTTCCCGGGCGATACCGGCACCCATAAAGCCGCGTGGGATGCAGTACAGATTTGCGACGGAGGTCGCTTTTACCGTTTCTTTGAGCTCTGATTTACCGGCAACGACCTCTGGCAGGCCGGGGCCGATAGCCAGACCAAATGACTTGTGCAGCTGGCCGCGCTGGTAATCGGAGTCGATCAGCAATACCCGCTTGCCCGATTGGGCCAGCAATACCGCGAGATTGGCACTGACAAATGATTTGCCCATACCCGGCAGCGGGCTGCAGATCATCACGACGTTGTTCGGCGCACCATCGATGACGTCTTCGAGCATCAGTCGCAGGCCACGCATGTTTTCAACGGAGTAGTCTTCGGGTTTTTGCACGGCCAGGACATTAGCAGCGCTCGCATTTTCGGGTAACTCGGTTGAGCCAGGCAGCAGGCGTCTGGGATCGAGCGGTGCAGCAGCGGCAATTTTGCGCTGTGCGCCACTTTTCGGAATATTGATAAAAACCGGCAGACCTGAGGCGCGCTCCAGTGATTCCTGATCGTTAATAACCGTTGACAGGGCAGAACGCAGTGTCAAATACACTATGTACAAAAACAAGGTGGTGACCGTACCTGCGACCAACGCCAACAGCGGGTTTGGTGAGATGGGTTTTTTCGGTACCAGGGCCTCGTCCCACAATTGAATGCTCGGGAGCTGACCGTCGTTAACGAGCCGTACTTTCTTGAGTTTGGCGTCCATTTCGGTGAACTGCAGACGGGCTGCCTCTTCGTTGGCTTCCAGGATCTTCAGTTCGCGATCGGTGTTGGGTGCAACCCGTAACTGGCCACGTGTGATTGAGATTTGTCGTTGTAGCACCTCAATTTGTTTGTCGAGGCGTTTCGTGCTCGGGTGCAGATTGGAATAACGTTCCTTGAGCTCGTCGCGTTCGAGCTGCAGATCGATCATTTGCGACTGCAGTTTTGAGAGCTGTTCGATTTTGGCGTTGTCTTGCAGGCTCTGGTTAACAGAGCCGTTCTCTGTACGAAAACGTGCGAGCGCAGCCTCAGCTTCTTCGAGATCACGTTTGACCCGAGGCATGGCCTGTTCGAGGAGTTCGAGTTCTTTGCTGGACGCCCGGGACTCCGAGCTGAGTTTCGCATCGCTGTAGTTTTGAACAACCGCATTCAGCAGATCGGTGGTCTCGACAGGATCTTCGCCGGTCAGGGTCACGGTGATCATACGGGTTTTGTTGTCGGTGGTTTCGGTTTGCAGCGCTTGCTGAATACCGGACAGGGTTTCCTGCAGTGACTGTTTGACGACTTTAAATTCAACGCCCTCGTTGGCTGAAATACCGGTCACGACCAATCTCATCGGAGACAGGGGAGTCAACTCAACCAGCAGGGATTCACCGACTTCAGCGCGATCAATGATCACGCGCTCGTCCTTAGACAATGAATAGGCTCCGTCGCCGAGCGATGTGATGATCATCGTTTCGTCTTCCCACTGGCGGGGTACTTCTAAAGTGGAGATATCGAGCGACTCGTCGGACCACGCGAAACGTTTGGTGAAGCTCAGTCCTTCAACGGCACTGGCGAGCACCGGGAATTTGCGGGTCAGGTCGCCCAGAACCGGTATGGTGCGGGGTTCGATTTCCTGGCGCAGATTAAAACGCTCAACGACCGGTGTCAGCACCTTACGCGAACGAATGATGTTGGCCTCTTCGGTGACCGGCGGTTCGTTGAAGTCAACAACCTGCGGGCCATCATCAATCGGGTTGCGGTTGTCTTGTACCTCGAGCAGCGCAGCTGACTTGTACTCAGGCGTTGCGCTGATGAGATAAAGGGCAGCAAGGCCAACGCCGAGAAGCAGCATCAGGCACAGACCCAGTTTGTGTTTGAGAAGCAATCGCAGGTATTCTTTTGCGTCGCTGGTCGCAGGTACGGTCGAATACCCCTGCAGTGTCTGGTTTGCCATATAGTCAGCTGTCTTCATGTTGTTGTCCCTTCGATCGTGCCGGCCCGTTGCTCGGAATGTCAAAATTCCAGGTCATCAGCTCTCGCCGTCGACGTGGAGTGGTTACCTCGAGACGTTTGGTTCGGTCACAGGCTTGTTATTATAGTCTTCGGACAGGCCGGTTGCCGGATGCCGGGGCAACCTGTTTAACCACTGCCTTCCGAAGTGGCGGAGATTGTATCAATCCGTCATTAAAATAATGTGACTTTGTATTAACAATCGTGATAAGTGTCTGTTTGGAGGCGAAATAATAACTGCGTCAAATAGTGATCCGGTTCTCACACAGGCTAAAAAGGCCCATTCCCACGCGCTTTTCCGTGCGTTTGCACGCTACATTTTATGTCCAATTTATGCTTGCAGGTATAAGGCCCAAACCGCGTTGTCTATCGAGTCACAAATGACGATTCTCGATATAGCGTCCCTAATCTCAAAGCCAATACGCTTTTGCGCTGATTTATCTGTGATGTTTTTGCCCGAGAATTCGCGCATCCAATGCAAAGCGGTATCGGTGGTTGCCGTGGTGACTCTGCTGACGTTCGTCAGCGTGGCATCGGGGCAAGCCCAACGACCCGATCAGCAATCAAACCGGCAGCCAGCTCAGCAACGCGCCGCCATACCAGTGACCGAACCGTTGGCCGCAGCCAGTGAACTCGCGGTGGTGTTCGACCGTGACGCCGGTACCGAGACGGTGGCGTTGTTTGGTGTGCTCGAATTAAGTCATGGCGGTCGCGTCGGTATACAGTCGCGGTTTGTCCGTACTCGGGTGAGTCAGCCGGTGCCACGGTCGCAGCCAAAATCGCAGCCACGGTCGCAGCCAAAATCGCAGCCAGAGTCGCGGCCTAAGTCGGTCGAGGGTTCCATTGCCGCAGTAAACAGTGCCTCAGCGCCCGTCTCGGCAGCGAGTCTTGATGCTGTGTCGGATGTCACCGACGAGAATGCACTGGAGACTTGGCGGTATCAGTCAATCGTGGTTAATGTCACCACGCTCACTGCCGACTCACCACACGGTGCGGCCGACCCCTTTTATCGCCTGCCGATACAGATAAGCCGCGCAAGTCTGGGGCTCGCAGGCATGACGCCAACCAAACCTGTCACCAAAGCCGCAACCACTGCTGCCCGTGCCGCCACGACTCGCCCCGAGGGTCAAGACGCAGACGGTCTGGCACCAAAAGAGTCGACACCGGGAGCAGTGGTGCCGGGAAAAGTGGTTTCGGGAGAAGTGGCACCGAGCGAAGTCGCACCGAAAGGCGCGGCGGTGGGCGGCGACACAGCTTACGACGCGCAAATGTCGACCAATGACGTCGCGGCCTCTGTCTGGGTGAACCACGTGTCGCTGGACTGGCTCAGCCCCGAGGGTTGTCAGTCCCCGTTGCAGTTCAGTAGTCATTATAACGACGCGGCCCTCGATATCGTGTTGGTGGCGACGTCCTGTTCGATTACCCGGCAGACGAATGGGTTCGATAGCCAATACCAACGCCTGTCTGTGTTATCCGGGCAATGGCACCACGAGCACGGTGGCAAGGTGGTTGGCGGCGAAATGTGGTTGGAGAGAGTCACGACAGAAGCGTCACTGGCAGCATTTGCAGGCCTAAGCGAACCATCGACCGATGCCATTCAAGACTTTTTGCCGCCGGTCGTGACCGAGCGATGGCTGATCGCCGTAGAGGCCGCCGGTGCAGCTGAGAGCGGCAGTGACAACCCGAATAGGCTCGACACCACAAAAGATCCTGTCGTCAAGAGTGACATTATAAAGGGTGACCCTATAAAGAGTGACCGTATAAAGAGTGACTCGATACCAGAGACTGCCAACAGGGTCGACAACGGGACGCGCGGGAACGTCAGCGAGGCCTCGGCCGCGCGGAGTCATCTGCTTGTGATAGAACGCAGCCGTCGGCGAAGCGGCACCGGTCGTGCCATTGTTTCCGGTACGATGGTGGATGCCGAGCGTGGCGTGGCGACCTCGCTGGACTACCGGCAGTTAGCTGTAGCCGCGTTAAACAATTGGCAGCACCCTGCAACAGGGCAGCGTTACGAGACTGGGTGGGTGATCGATTTACCCACTATCAAATTGCCCGCTGTTGATAGGCCCTCGAATTCCACGATACCTCACGCCACAGTTTCGTCATTATCGTTAGCGGCGCCGGCGCATAGCGTTGATCAGACGATCACGCTTGGTGGAGAAGAGCGTTGGGTGGGTTGGTTATCTGCAGTATCAGGCGGGGTCAGTTTTGCGTTTGCCGAAATGGAGGCGCTGCCATGATTGTGTGGCATGACGCTATGACATGACGCTATGACATGACGCTATGACATGACGCTATGACATGACGCTATGACATGACGCTATGACACCGGACAGCGATAGCAAATGGCGCTGCAAAGAAGACGTGACACTGTCGGGGTTACGACAGCACAGTGAGGTATGACCATGATCGACAAACGAGACAATGCCGTGCAACACCTGAGCCGTCGTGTTAACGCTGTTATGGACGTCCTGGTGGGACATCTCGTCAGATCAGTTTATAGCGTGTCGAGGTGGTCGCAAACCTTGCACCGGTTTTTGTTGCAGCGGTTGTTGAAGACTGTGCTGTCAGTGTGGCCTGCCGCGCGATTGCAGTGCCGGTCGCCGTTGCGGGCTGCTCAGCATCCGGCGACGCGCAGGTTTGTGCGGGTGCCTACAGTGCTCGCAATCACGGTAGCAGTGTTATTTCCGGTCACAACCATGTTGAATCAGGCCATCGCCAACGAGCCAGCCGCGCGTGTGACACCAAAGGCGCAACTGGCACTCGACAGAGCCGCTGAGCAGCGCCCCGGTGATGCGCAAACAGGACGTGCGTGGATGTTGCGCGGAGGGTATGCCGGTTGTGGCATTCCGCGTTCGGTGTTTGATCAAAGCCCGGGGGCGTCTGCAACGCCAAACGATCTGCCAACACTTACGGGCCGCACGCCGGAGTCGACCGGGTTGCCGTATTTTCTATCGGATGTCGCCGACCCCTATGGTGAGCGCGTTATCAGCAATAATTGTCTGGTCTGTCACGGCGCCCCACTCTTTGGTGATGTTGTCGAGGGTCTCGGTAATGAGTTCCTCGATTTTACCGAGGACCCGTCCCGTGCGACGGAACGGACCGGGTTGTTGGTCAGCAATGCTGCCGAAGAGCGGTCTTGGGCGTACTTCGCCGATCGCATTGCCACCGTGGCACCGTACATGATAGCCAGCACCGTGGGTGCCAACATCGCAAATAATCTCACCTTCGCGCTGATGGCACATCGTGATCCCAAGACGCTGGCGTGGTCTGAGACCCCGTTTATCGACCCACCGGAGACGTATCCGTTACCGGTGAGTGTGCCACCCTGGTGGCGATTGAAATACAAACGAGGCATGTTTTATCAGGGACAGGGTCAAGGCGATCATGCGCGTATCATGATGACTGCGGCGATTCTGTGCGCAGAGGATCAAACCGATGTCGTCAAAGCTGACGAGATGGCGCCCCACTTACGCCAGTATCTTCAGGAATTAGAACCACCGGTGTATCCGTTCGCGATTGATCAACCACTGGCAGACACAGGACGCGATGTATTTAATGCTACCTGCAGCCGCTGCCATGGGCGATATGATGATGCGGCGTATTACCCGGACCTCGTGGTTCCGGTAGAGGTCGTGGGTACTGATCCAGAGCTCGCGGTGCAGGCAGCGCGCGACTATCAACGTTTTAACCAGTGGTATGACGATTCGTTTTTTGGCACCGACACCACTATTGTGGCCACTGCCGGATACAGCGCACCACCGCTCGACGGTGTCTGGGCGACCGCTCCTTTCCTGCACAACGGTTCGGTGCCAACCATTGCATTAATGTTAAACAGTCAGGCGCGACCGGACTACTGGCGTTATCCACCAGAGCGTGACAGCACAGCTGCCTTTTATGATCAGCAGGCGTTGGGCTGGCAATTTAGCGCCCTGAGTCAAGGTAAAGCCGACGGCAACCCGTATCGTGAGAATGCCGTGATTTACGACACGACACAGCGCGGGTATGGCAATGAGGGTCACATATTTGGTGATCACCTGTCAGAGTCAGCGCGTCGCGCCGTGCTCGAATACTTAAAAACACTGTGAGTGACAATGCCCCTGCCCAGATCGGTACATATTAAATGCGTTCTGGCCAAATGCGCGGTGGCCAAATGCGCGGTGGCAAGACCGGCATCGAATCCGACAAACACACACAAGACACATTGCGATTGAAACAATTTACGCTTTCAGTGTCGGTTGATGCCTTTGCGTTGGCCACACGTTTTTCATTGTCACGCGGCTCAAAGGATGTCGCGACGGTGGTCACGGTAACACTCACTGACGGGCAACATGTGGGACGGGGTGAGTGCGTGCCTTATGCACGCTACGGTGAGTCAGTCACATCTGTTATCGAGGCCATTCGTGCGGTCGAACCAGCGTTGTCTGCACACCTGAATGGTCAGTCGCTGCAATCACTGATGCCGGCTGGAGCTGCCCGTAATGCCGTTGACTGTGCACTGTGGGATCTGCGCGCAAAACAAGCCGGTTGTCCGGTTTGGACCTTATGCGAATGCCCGCCGCCCAAGGCAATTCACACCGCGTATACCATTTCGCTGGAGACGCCTGAGGTCATGGCCGATCGTGCCCGTAAAAAATCAATTTTCCGACAACTCAAACTCAAACTCGGCGCAACTAAAGACGCGGCCAGTGATGCGGCCAGTGATGCGGCCAGTGATGCTGCGCGTATACGCGCTGTGCGTCAGGCAGTGCCTCATGCGACATTGATGATTGACGCTAATGAGGGGTGGACGGTTGAGCAGTACCTTGCGCTGTTACCGGTGATGACAGAAGCGAACATCACCCTGATAGAGCAGCCGTTTCCGGCGTCAGAAGATGACGTATTGGCAGAATTACCCCAACCCATTGCACTGTGTGCTGATGAATCGTTTCATGGCCGCGACAACCTTGCTTCATTGCACGGTAAATACTCGGTGGTGAATATCAAACTCGATAAAGCCGGTGGTTTAACGGCGGCGATGGCGCTTGAACACGAGGCGCGAGTGCAGGGTTTTGACATCATGATCGGGTGTATGGTGGCGTCGTCGTTGGGGTTGGCACCAGCCATGTTATTAACGCATGCCGCCAAGTTTATTGATCTTGATGCATCACTGTTACTGGCAGAAGACCGAACGGTGCCTTTGCAAGTGGATGGCGCTGCACTGACGTTACCGACAGCGGGTTTGTGGGGGAGTGAGCATTGAGTACCGATAAAGGGCACACAGCGATACACCATTGGTGTCAGGTGCTGCACCGTGATTATGGCCACGACGCAAGTCTGCGTCGTTTGGACGGTGAATACGATGAAAATTTCCAGGTGCTCGTTAATAACGTACCCACAGCCATACTCAAAGTTATGCGCCCGGGTTGCACAGAGTCATTCGTTGAATTGCAAGTGTCGATGCTGCGTCACGTTCGGGCACACAGCACTGTACCGGTGCCCGATGTTATTCCGACAGTCTCCGGTGCTTACTATCAGCGAGTTGTGGACCACAACGGCGAAGCCCGACTGATATGGTTGCTGACGTGGTTACCGGGGACACTGTACGCGCACACGTTACCGCAATCGCTATCGCTGATTCAGTCGGTCGGTGAACAGGTCGGACAACTGGCAGTCGCGTTGGCGGCATTTGATCACCCAACGTTAGCCCGCGATTTGAAATGGGATCTGATACAAGCCGCGTGGATTCATGATGAGCTCGCCGCGGTTACAGACCCTGATAAACGGGCGTTGATCGAACACGAATTAACTCACTGGCAACACCAGGTGTTACCGGCATTACGGCAACGCCCGGTCACGACGTTGCACAATGATCTGAACGACTACAACCTGTTGGTACACAGCGATATCGCGTTATCGCCCAGCGCGACCGGTGACGCTACCGGTCACGTGGCCGGTGACGCGGCTGGTCACACTACCGCAAAGGTTACCGGCGTGTTCGACTTCGGTGATACGACACGTGGGCCACTGGTCTGCGAGCTTGCTATTGCCGGTGCTTACCTGATTTTAGGACAGGCGAAACCACTGGAAGCATTAGCGGCGTTGGTAAAAGGTGTGCATGCGTATCATCCGCTGACCGAGGCTGATATCGATTTACTCTGGCCGTGCCTGAAAATGCGCTTGTGTGTCAGCGCGGTTAACGCTGCGATCATGAAGCGGCAAAAGCCTGATGATCCTTATGTGACGATATCAGAGCAACCGGTCTGGTCATGCTTGTCTCGTATTCATGACATACATGCTGCAGAAGCAGCATTGTACTGCCGTGTGGCGTGTGGTTTGCCCGCTGTCAATGGTAGCGATTCGGTGATGAATTGGTTAAGCGCCAACCGCGATCACTTCAAACCGGTGATCGCGTTGGCGTTTGCGCAAGCGCCCATCCTTGACCTCTCTGCGCAAGGGAGCGAGATACCACGTGATCCTTTTACAATGGATATCGCAGCCTTTGATCAATGGGTGGAAGCACAGACGGCAGGTGAGCCTGCTATCGGACGTTATGCAGAACCGCGACTCATCTACACCCATCGTGATTTTCGTGATCAAGCGCATCGTGCCAGCCGACGTCGGACGCTGCATTTGGGCGTCGATCTTTTTGCACCGGCACAAACGCCCGTGTGTTCGCCAATAGATGCCGTTGTCCATGCCGTAGATTATCGTGCGAGCCCGTTGGATTACGGCGGTGTTGTGGTGCTTGAACATCAAACACCACAGGGGCAACTTTTTTATACGTTGTACGGTCATCTTGCCAAATCATCGGCGCTGGCGTTAACACCCGGCGCGCAACTCAAGGCGGGAGAGACGTTCGCGTTACTCGGTGAGCGTCATGAAAACGGTGGATGGCCACCACATCTGCACTTGCAGTTAGCGTTACATACGTTCGGTAAGGGGTGTGATATCGATGGTGTCGCTGATCCGGATCTGCGAGAGGTCAAACTGCAGTGGTGCCCCGATCCATCTGTGTTATTGGGTCTTGAGCATTACACAGTTGAAGGTCGGCGTGTGCAGACAGAGCGGGTGCCGCAGGCGCAGAGCCTGTCGAGGCGGGCAGCTCGTTTTCCACGTAATCTGAAGTTGTCGTATCGTCAACCGGTGGCAGTGGCAAGAGGATATCGGCATTTTTTGTTTGATACTGATGGCAGGCCTTACCTCGATGCGTATAACAACGTGCCGCATGTTGGTCATGCTCACCCTGCGTTGGTTGAGGTAACAAGCCGACAGATGACGCGTGTGAATACCAACACCCGTTACCTGCAAACCGTGCAACTCGATTACGCCGATGCGTTGGTCAGCCGGTTGCCCGAGCCGTTATCGGTGTGTTTGTTTACTGCGTCAGGTTCGGAGGCCAATGAGGTCGCCCTGCGTTTGGCACGTGCAGCGACCGGTGCCAAAGATCTGTTGGTCATGGCCACCGGTTATCATGGACACACCACAACCACGATCGATATCAGTCATTATAAATTTGCCGGTAGCGGTGGGATGGGCCAGCCGGATTGGGTACACGTGCTGGATGTGCCGGATCGATATCGTGGCAAATACCGTGATGATGCCGCTGGGCATGGTGCACCATACGTCTCTGATGTTAAAACGGCGATAAAAAACCTGCAGGATACCGGACGACCGTTGTGTGGGTTTATTGCCGAGACCTGGCCCAGTGTAGGTGGTCAGATTCAGCTGCCACGAGATTATCTTGCAGGTGTGTATGATGCAGTTCGGGCGGCTGGTGGTGTGTGTATTGCCGATGAGGTGCAGACCGGGTTAGGTCGGCTGGGCCACGATTTTTGGGGGTTTGAATCTCAGCAGGTGGTGCCGGATATTGTCGTATTGGGCAAACCGTTAGGTAACGGCTATCCCATGGGTGCGGTAATCACCACACCGGCAATTGCCGAGCAGTTTGTCACCGGTATGGAGTTCTTTTCGACCTTTGGGGGCAGCACGCTTGCCTGTGCAACCGGGCTTGAGGTGCTCAACATTATTGACCGTGAAGCATTACCGGACAACGCGGCACATACCGGCGACGTGTTGCTACAGCAGCTGAACACTCTTATGGAGCGTCATGAGATTATCGGTGATGTGCGCGGCAGAGGACTGTTTATCGGTGTTGAGCTGGTCCGTCACCGTGATACCCGAGAGCCTGCAACAGCCGCTGCCGCGTACGTTGCCGAGCGACTACGCCAGCTACAGATACTGATCGGCACCGACGGTCCGTTTGATAACGTGCTGAAAATAAGGCCGCCGCTGACGTTTGGGTGTGATGATGCCGAGCAACTGACCACCACACTCGATCGTGTGCTTCAGGAGACTGCCGTGTTACACACATTGACGAACCATTGATTTGTCAGTGCCTGCGGTGTCACGTGAGGGCAGGAATCACGACTGTCAGACAGCCTGATGTCGTTACCCGGATACCGTTACTTGGATACCGGAACTCAGGTGCTGGTACTTGGATGCTGTACTTAGATGCCAGTACTTAGTTGGTAGTCACACATCTGGCGGTATTTTACTTGCCAGTGTTACCGTGATCATCAATCAGTGATCAAAAATTTAGTGATCAACACTTGCGCTGCTACAAATTGAACATAGGCCGTGCACCCATTGCCAACAGCCTGTGAGTGGTGCCGCGAGCACCATCATCCGATCACCTGATTAACCCGCCTGAATAACCTGCCTGTTTAACCCGATTGTTTAACCCGCCCGTTTAACCCGATTGTTTAACCCGATTGTTTAACGGTCTGTGTGTACCCGACAATTAAACCGGGAAACGCCACGCCTGCACAGACTGGTGTGGGTATGCAAAGACCGCCGCATGTTTATGGCTATACCATGAGCATCCATACATCAACAAGATGACATAGCCAATGGGTTAACAAGGGCTTGCCGCCGCCTTACCTGTGTTTGGCAAGGAGGCTCGGCCAATGGGCTTGTCTAGCGGGCTTGGCAATGCTTGCTTGGCAAGACGGGCTTGGCAGTGCGGGCTTGGCAGTGCGGCCTGTTAAGCAGTTGGTTACGCAGCTGGTTGAGCAACTTAACAAGCAGGTCAACAGGGTCTTTATTTGTACTGCCGTTTCTCTTCAGCCTCTACCATCTCTTTTTCTTTCAGTGCAGACAGCACTAAAAAAACTGAAATGCCGAGTAATACCAAAGTTACAAACCACATAGTATGTCTCCTGTCTGGGTGTGACGTTAGGTGTCAGTTGTCGCGTCTCAGTTGTCGCGTTTGTGTATAGCCCAATGCAATACTGAGAATAGAGGCGCTGCAACCATACAATGCGTAATTATAACGCAAAGGCGCGCACGATGGTGTTAAGACGAGTGTGACAACTGAAAACGTCTGTAACTTTGTTACACGCATTATCTGGTGGTCAATTACCACCTCGATACTCAAAAGCACCGCTGAGTGCCTGGCTTGGTGCATGGTTTGATGCATGGTTTGATGCATGGGTTGGTGCAACGTCCAACCGGTTATTGGCACGCTACAGAATGTTAACACTTGGTATACAATGAGCAAGTAAATTGCCCTGACAAACGCAGGTCATGCACCTGCGGCCCCTCAATTTGAGATACAAGCGGAGAGTTGTGAATGCAGATTAGTGTCCCTTGCGAGCGCTATCCAGGCGAAAAGCGTGTTGCTCTGACGCCGGAAACCGCAACGCACCTGCAGAAACTGGGGTACGGCATTGTGGTAGAGGCGGGTGCCGGTGAACAGGCCGACATCAGTGATGAAGCCTATCGTCAAGCTGGCGTCACCGTAGAGTCTGACACACGTGCAGTATGGGCCAACGCCGATATCGTGCTGAAAGTTCGTGCCCCCGGCGATTATGCCGAGACTGGCGACGAAGTATCACAGCTCACCCCCAATACCATTCTCATCAGCTTTATCTGGCCTGGCCAAAACGAGGAACTGCTCAACCGGTTGTCTGCTCAGGGCGTCACGGTGATGGCAATGGATTCTGTGCCACGCATATCCCGGGCGCAAAAACTCGACGCACTCAGTTCTATGGCTAACATTGGCGGCTATCGTGCCGTGGTTGAGGCAGCCAACCAGTTTGGCCGATTTTTTACCGGACAGATCACCGCTGCCGGTAAAGTACCGCCTGCCAAGGTGATGGTCATCGGTGCCGGGGTTGCAGGACTCGCCGCGATCGGTGCTGCTCGTGGTATGGGTGCCATCGTGCGCGCCTTCGACACCCGCCCCGAAGTCAAAGAGCAGGTGGAAAGCATGGGCGCCGAATTCCTCGAGCTTGAGTTCGAAGAAGACGGCGGTGGCGAAGGCGGCTACGCCAAAGTCATGAGTAAAGAATTTATCGATGCCGAAATGGCGCTGTTTCGTGAGCAAGCGCGCGAAGTCGATATCATCATCACCACCGCACTTATTCCGGGTAAACCGGCACCTGAGCTCATTACCACCGACATGGTTGAATCCATGAAGCCCGGCAGCGTCATTGTAGATTTGGCAGCCGAGCAGGGAGGTAACTGTAAACTGACCCAGCGCGACCAAATTGTCGAGCATCACGGTGTCAAACTTATCGGCTACACCGATTTGCCGAGCCGAATGGCGGCACAATCCAGCCAATTGTATGGCACGAACTTACGCCACCTGCTGACCGACCTGACACCTGATAAAGACGGCACGGCGGTAGTGAATATGGAAGACGAGGTCATTCGCGGCGCGACTGTCGTACACGCGGGCGCAATCACGTGGCCACCACCGGCACCCAAACTCAGTGCAGCACCGGCTGCAGCCAAAAAGCCTGCCGTGGCAGAGCCGGTCGTCACCCCCGAGCAGGAAGCCATGACCGCAGCGGCAAAATTGCGCTCTACGCTGATTATGATGGCTGTTGGCATTGTCGCCATTTTGGCGGTGGGAGCCGTGGCACCGGCTGATTTCATGAGTCACTTTACGGTATTTGTGCTTGCTTGCTTTGTGGGGTACCAGGTCATCTGGAGTGTATCGCCGTCATTACATACACCGTTGATGAGCGTGACCAACGCGATCAGTGGCATCATCGTGGTGGGTGCGCTGTTGCAGATATCGTCACCGTCAGGTGGTGTGCGGTTCCTCGCCGCCTTTGCGATTCTCATTGCCAGTATCAATATCGCCGGTGGCTTCTTGGTCACACAGCGCATGCTTAAGATGTTCAGGAAATAAGACAGATGATGAATGCCGGATTTGTGACTGCAGCGTACATAGTCGCTGCAATACTGTTTATTCTGAGCCTGTCGGGGCTGAGCCAGCAGGAAACTGCGCGTCGAGGTAATTACTACGGTATTGCCGGTATGGCTATCGCAGTCATTGCCACCATCGGTAGCGGTGCCGTCGACAGTTATGTGCTGCTGATTCTGATGGTGCTGATTGGTGGCAGTATCGGTGCCGTATTGGCGAGCCGTGTTGAAATGACACAAATGCCAGAACTGGTCGCGATCTTACACAGCTTTGTCGGACTGGCAGCTGTGTTGGTCGGTTTTTCAAGTTATTTCGATCCCAATGCCCATCTGGTCGGCGCTGCGCACACCATCCACAATATAGAGGTCTACCTCGGTATTCTGATTGGTGCGCTGACCTTCACAGGGTCAGTGGTTGCGTTTGGAAAACTCAATGGCAAAATCGGCAGCAAGCCATTAATGCTACCGCATCGCCATTTATTGAATGCCGGTATCGGCGTGCTGTGTTTTGTGTTGTTATTGGTGTTCCTGAACGTAGGCACGGGAACCGGCACGTTTGTCCTGGTACTGATGACGCTGTTGGCCTTCGCGTTTGGTATCCATATGGTGATGGCCATTGGCGGTGCTGATATGCCGGTGGTGATCTCCATGTTAAACAGTTACTCGGGCTGGGCTGCAGCGGCGACAGGCTTCATGCTGTCCAATGACTTGCTCATTATTGTCGGTGCGCTGGTTGGTTCGAGTGGCGCTATTCTAAGTTACATTATGTGCCGGGCAATGAACCGCAAATTCCTGAGTGTCATCATGGGTGGCTTCGGTACCGGCAGCACTGGAGCAGCTGGCGCTGCGGACGGCGAAGAGCAGGGTGAGGCGGTTGCTATCCAAGCCGCAGAAGTGGCGGCAATGCTCAGCGATGCGAATGAAGTAGTGATAGTTCCCGGCTACGGTATGGCGGTTGCGCATGCGCAACACCCGGTGTCAGAACTCACGCAAAAGCTGAAAGCTGCCGGGGTTAATGTGCGTTTTGCGATTCATCCGGTTGCCGGTCGCATGCCCGGACACATGAACGTACTGCTGGCTGAGGCCAATGTCCCTTATGATCTCGTGTTGGAGATGGATGAAATCAATGATGAGCTGTCAGACGTTGATGTTGTCATCGTTATTGGCGCCAACGATATCGTGAATCCGTCAGCCATGGACAACCCCGACAGTCCGATCGCAGGCATGCCAGTGCTGGAAGTCTGGAATGCGCGACAGGTCATCGTCTCCAAGCGTGGTATGGCCACAGGCTATGCTGGCGTTGAAAACCCGTTGTTCTTTAAGGACAACACTCGTATGTTGTTCGGTGACGCAAAAGACAGCGTCAGCGCTATCTTGAGTGAGCTGTAGCGTTACCAGCGATTCACGATTCGGTCGACAGCGCGCGTGGTTAACACGCGCTTTAGCAACGCTGCAATGTACGTGGGTTTGGTGACAAAATAGCGCGGTTTCGGGTGTGTACTCTCCAGCGCTTCGATCAGGCGCTTTGTCACAGCAGCGGGTTGAAGCTCAAACCGATCTTTGGCAGCACGGGTATCGGTTTGATAAAGCCGCGGCTTGAGTTCGTTGGTGTAACGCTCGGCAAAGTCTGACTCACCCTCGTTAATCCACCGTTCAAAGTGTGCAATCGAATTTTCGCGTATGCGTGTGTTGATCGGCCCTGGTTCTATCAGGCTGAATCGCACCGGGCTATCCATGTTTTCAAGTCTGAGTGTGTCGGTTAATCCTTCCATCGCAAATTTGGTGGCGTTATAGGCGCCGCGGTATCGCATGGCTGTCATGCCCAATACCGACGAGCAGTTGATGATGCGGCCACGGTTATTGCGTTTTAATGTTGGCATTAACAGATTGATCAACTGAAACTGTCCGAACACATTGGTCTCGAAAATAGCGCGCAGTGCATCACGCGGCAAATCCTCTGCAGCACCTGGAATGGCGTAAGCGCCATTATTAAAGAGCGCAAAGAGCTTACCGTCGGTCAGTGCCAAAGCCTGTTGTGCGCCTGCATGCACCGAGGCTTCATCGGCATAGTCGAGGGTGAAGCTCGTCAGGCCCTCTTCGCGAAGACGGACACAGTCGGTTTCACTGCGACAGGTAGCAAGTACGAACCACCCCTGATTGTGCAGTGTCACTGCCGCATCAAGTCCAATACCAGACGAGCAACCCGTGATCAGTATTGAACGCGACAGGTCATTATTGGCGGCGGTGCCTACAGGTGCCGATGCTGTCCCCGTACTCGTACCTTTGCCTGTACCCGTTTCTGTACCCGTTTCTATACCCGTTTCTGTACCGGGGCCTGCGCCTCCGGGTGTGCCCGTGGCTGCGCTCATTGGCGGTAGATCACTTTGGTTATCATTGTGGTTATCATGTTGGCAGGGTTCGTTGGATACTGTCGCGCTGCTGTATCTGCGCCAGCCATGCGGTCAGTGCCGGGTGCTGTGTGCGCCAGTCTTTGTCGGCGTAACGAAAATCGAGATAACCCAGTGCGCAGGCAACCGCGACTTCGCCAATGGTCAGTGTTTCGCTGAATTGCGGCACTGAAGACTCCAACACGGCAAGCCCACGATCCACTTTCTCGAACTGATGATCGATAAACGTTTGCCATTGTAGTTCTGCGGGTCTGAGCGCTGTCTCGTACCGCACAGCAACCATGAGGTCCATCATGCCATCACAGAGCGACTGCAATTTGAGTGACTGATACTTTGCGGCGTGATCAGTCGGATAAAACGACCCGCCAAAATGATCGTTGACGTATTCACAGATCACCGTAGAGTCGAACAGGTGTTGCCCGTCATCGGTCACCAGCGCCGGTATCATGCCGAGCGGGTTGACGCTGTTGACGTCATCATTGTTACTAACCGGTGTGATAGCGCCGGACGGGACCAATTCGACCTGCGAGTCCGAGTCGAGCTCATGCACCAAAATCAGTGCTTTGCGCGCAAAGGGGGAGGGCGTAGCAAACAGAAGTTTCATCAGGCGGTGCCTCAGTCGTTGTATGGTAATCTAGCGCCAGGTATCGAATTCAAAGAATCCATCAAAAAAACCCGGCAAAAAACCCACACAAAGCCCATATAAGGTCAAAGGGCCGTGTGTTGCGCCGAGTGGGCTGTTTCGGCTTGTGAGCCGGGTTAGTGGGTGGATATGTTAAACAAACTGTGGTCACAAGTGGAGTTTAGGTGAAATGAGTCTAGTCGGAACACTGGGTAAATTGGCGGTTGGCGTACTGGTCGCCAAGGGAGTGGGTGGGCTGCTGAAAAACAAAGCTGGCAAACGTGGTGGGGCAACACCGATGGGGCGAGACAGTGGTGGGCTCGGCTCTGGTGGCCCGGGCTCTGGTGGAATGGGCGGCCTGCTTGGCGGTAGTCAGGCCGGTGGTAATCAGACTGGTGCCGGCCTCAACAACGGTCAGGCCGACCTTGGCGGGTTGCTCGAGCGGTTGGGTGGCGTCGCGACCAATGTACCGGAGCCAACTACCGATAACACCGTCAGGCGGCTTGATGATTTACTGAACCCGGCCACGGTCACGCAACCGTCCACGGCCAATGAAGACCAGGCGGCCCTGTTGATTCGCGCGATGCTGATCGCAGCGCGTTGTGATGGTGAGATCGACGCTGATGAAAAGCAAAAAATTACGGGCCAACTGGGTGATATCTCAGACGCTGATCGTGCGTTTGTCCAGCGTGAGTTGGCCTCGACGCCGGATGTTGATGCGTTTATTGCCAGCGTGCCAGCGTCCATGACGCACCAGGTCTACACACTCTCTTTAATGACCATCAATCTCGATAATCGCGCCGAGGCAGAATACCTCGACCGACTGGCTTCTGGCCTGCGTATCTCACACGCCGACTGCAATCGTATCCACGAGCAACTGGGCGTGCCGACATTGTTTACCTGAACAGGCCAATACCAACCACCCGGCACAACAACCCATCCGAGTCTAAGATGCCGTGATCGAAGGAGGTCTCGCATGGCCGTCTGGCCTGATCCTGTTGGCGGCGATGGGCATTGTATTTTTGGCGTCAGGCGTGCAGGCCATCATCGGCATGGGATACGGCTTAACGGCAGCGCCGCTACTGGCGCTCCTTGACCCGGTGTTTGTCCCGGCGACGACCCTGATGGTCGGTGCCGTCAGTGGCTTGTATGTCGCGTTTGGTGAGCGCACCAAAATTCGCTGGTCAGAGGTGGGCTTTGGTATGGTCGGTCGGGTGACCGGTATTGTCATCGCGTCGGTGCTGCTGGCTGGCATCCAGGATACCAGTGCATTTCTGACTCTGTTCGGTTTGTGTGTGGGGGCTGGTGTGCTGCTGTCATTGGCTGGGTGGCGCATGGAAAAAAACAGCAACACGCTGTTCTCAATGGGCACCGTATCAGGTGCCATGGGCACAGTGACGGGTGTCGGTGCCCCGCCGATGGCCGTGATTTACCAGGACAGCAAACCGGACTTCGCACGACCAACACTGGCGGCATTTTTTGGTATCGGGTGTGTTGCGTCAGTGGCAGGACTGGCAGTGATAGGTTGGATACAACTGCTGCACGGGTGGTTGTTTCTATGCCTGTTGCCTGCCATGTTCGCTGGCACTTGGGCGGCACGTGCGTTTCGTATTTCATCGACCGGCCATTATCGGTTGGCACTGTTGCTGATATCCGGTGTGGCGTCAGTGATGCTGATTGTGAAAGGGCTGGCATGATGCCCAGCCCGTGCTGCCCGGCCAGTGCTGCCCGGCCAGTGCGGCCCGGCCAGTGCTGCCCGGCCAGTGCTGCCCGGCCCGTGCTGTGGTGTTCGTGTATGACTGTTTAGGTGTGTGCACCACCGGTTTTCTGGTGGCGCCTATGGTCTGGTCGCGAGGATATGCTGGCAGTGTTGGGCAGGGACACGGATGGCCTGCCAGAGAGTTTGCGCTGAATGAATGCTCTACGCTTTAATCGCAAACGTTGCCTCTATTTCTACTGACGCATTCAGTGGCAGGGCCGCAACGCCTACCGCAGCTCTGGCATGAGCACCCCGTTCTGCCAGTACGTGCCCGATAAATTCTGACGCGCCATTGATCACCGCCGGGTGGTCGGTGAAGTCCGGAGTTGATGCTACAAACCCGCCAAGCCGCAGACACTGATCAATCTGCTCGAGATCACCACCACAGGCTGCTTTCACTTGCGCCAGAATATTAATGGCACACAGCTCAGCCGCAGCCACCGCGTCTTCCACGGTTACGCCATCGCCGAGTAAACCGGTTTGTTGTAATTTGCCATCGCGCATAGGTAGTTGTCCGGACACAATAACCGTGTTGCCATGTTTGACATAACCCACATAAGCGGCCAGCGGCTTTGGTGCGTCTGGAATAACGATGCCTTTATCGGAGAGTCTTTGTTCAATAGTGCTCATGGCGATTTCCTGTGGTTTGCGATGATATTGCCAGCATGGATAACACTGTCTGAATTCATAACATTGGCCGAATTCATAACATTGGCCGAATTCATAATAGAGCGAGTATCCGTAACATAGCCTGTATGGATGACACGCCTAAACGGCAATTCTACCATCGCTGCATTCGATTTATTGACACAAAAACGGTGGCTTGTTGCGTCTGCTGCCGGGTAGCATGGGCCGATAATCGATGATGAATCTTGCGATGATCGGTGCGCTGGGGCGCATGCATGAATGGGAACTTCATCTGAACGGCGCGCTGAATAATGGTGTGTCGGTAGAGGAGATACGCGCCATCATTCATGTGGTTGGCATTTACTGCGGTGTGCCCGTGTCGTTAGAGTGTTTTCGTGTCGCCCGGCGTGTGTTGGAAGAGCGCAACTTGTTGCAATAGAGGCCACCGGACACAGCTTCAAAAACTTGAGCGCGTTTGTCAAAATTACCGCAAGAAGTCTATGTTTTGTCGTGCGATTCGCGTTTCAGGCGGAGTGCACGTAAATCGTCATTTTCCCACATGGTCTGATTGTCCAAACTGAGAACTGGTTACCCTGGCATCGGTGTCGTGAATCACACGATTGGCGAGTGGATTGCACCAGCCGTCGCACGAAATCCGACTCTGATGTAGTTCACGGGAAAGACCAAACTCTGTATGAGACACTGCCACAAGGCAGGGAATAGCGACAATCAAAGCACCAACACTCAGGGAAAGATTTATCAGCATGGTATCGCCGCACTGGCCAATACCGCCTCAGCAGCCTATCGAATGGCCAGCGAGAGTATGCGCCCATTACGCGCGCCTCTCGTTTGGGTCACAGCCTGCCTGCTAACAACCTCCGTCACATTGCCAGGACCGGCGCAAGCCGATCTTCTGTTGAGCAACACCCTCGACGGAAACCTGTTGGCAGGCGAGGTCTTTGATCTCTCGCAGGGCAATGTCACGGTTCAGAGTGTTACCGTTGTTGCGCAGGACGGACAGATTGCAACGTTTACCAATGGCTTGAGTGAGTCCGGATTTCTTGATTTCGAGGACGGCATCATCATGGGCTCCGGTAACGTGGCTAACATTGTTGGGCCCAATAGCAGTGACGGTACCGGACTTGATGTTGCGACCGTTCCGGGCGCTGACGGTGACGAGAGTTTTAATAATCTAACTGCTGCTACCGCCGGCACGTTCGACGCCGCGTACATCGAAATCGAATTTACACCAGCGCAGGACAGCATTCGCGGTACATTCGTGTTTGCGTCTGAGGAATACAACGAGTACGCGCCACCGGCGGGTGCCAACAGCGCCAATAACAGCTTTTACGATGTTATGGCTTTTTTTGTTAACGACATCAATTATTCGGTGACCGCAGACGGCAGTAACGTGTCAATTAACACGGTCAATGAAACACTGAACTCAGCCGATTTTAACAACAATGACCCGACTGACTTTGACCCGACCCCGTTTAATGTTCAGCCCGATGGGTTTACCAACACGCTGGTGTGGACTGCACCTGTCAATGCGAACCAAGTTAATACTCTGAAGTTTGGTGTTGCAGACGGTGGCGATGCAACGTTTGACTCGTGGTTGTTAATACAAAAGTTTGCTTTTAAGATTTTTCCGTCGCCAGTGGATGTAGATCTAACGGTATACGTTGATGATAATCGCACAATCGCACTGCCAGGCGAGACCATCAAGTATGAAGTGACGGTTGAAAATATTGGCACCGTAGCAACCGGGCGTGAAATTATCACGACCACAACACTGGGCAGTGGCCTGACGGTAAACAACGGTCAGGCAGCGGCGATGACCGAAACCGGTATTAACGGTGACGAATGGACCTGTCAGTCCAATGCGCTAACGCCACAGTCGGTGATTTGTAAAAGTGTGGTCGCACTTGGGAATACCACCGGTAACAATCAATCTGTTTATTCATTTGCTCTCGATCCGGTCGACCCCGCGCTGGTGGACACGACAGTAAGCAGCACCACGACAGTGACAACCACTGACATTGATACCAACAGTGCGAACGATTCCAACAGCGACAGTACGCAGATCGTTGTATCCGACACAGTGAGTCCCACCGTTGTCATTGCTGAATTTCCGTTAGTAGTCAATACACTCTCGCCGTGGCCAGAGCCGGTCACGCTCTCTTTTGATGAGCCTGTCAACGGGTTTGATCTCAGCGATATTCTTGTGACTAACGGTACCGCCAGTGCATTTACGGATTTGGGGGAGTCGGTCTGGTCGGTTGTCGTTACACCGGATGGTGGTGGAGATGTCAGTATCCAGGTGCCTGCAGCAGCTGTGACTGATGACGCCGGTAACAGCAATACAGCATCAGCGGTGGCCACCACAGTCTATGATCCGGCGGCGTTGACGGTCAGTTTGACCAACATGCCTGCGTTCTTCGCCAATACCAATCCGTTTACCGTGAATGTGGAATTCAGTGAGCCGGTCACTGGCCTGACCCTGTCGGATTTTATTGTTCACAACGGTTCTGCTACTGCATTCACGACATTAGACGGCGACTCCTACACGGTAACCGTAACCCCGGATGCAACCGATGACGTTACCCTGAAAGTACCAGCCAATGTTGTGAGCAGTGCTGCGACCAGTAACCAGAACATGGCAACACAAGCCAAGTCGGTATTTAACGCCAGTGTACCGGTAGTGAACTTGTCGGGTGCACCGGCTTTCCTGAATGCGGTGGCAGACTATACCGTTAACGTGGCTTTCAGTGAACCGGTGACCGATTTTGATGTGACCGACATTGCCATAGCAAACGCGACGTTATCGTCGTTGACGGTGGTGGACAGTGTGTCGTGGACTGTCCTGGTGTCACCCACCGGTGCAGGCGATATTAGTCTGTTGATACCGGAGGGGGCAGCGATAGACGTGGCCAATAATGGTAACGCTGCGTCGAATACACTGGTGACAGTATACGATGCGACACCGCCGAGTGTGGTGTTGAGCGGTCAGCCTGCTTTTATCAATAGCACCGCTGACTACCCGGTCACTGTGACGTTCTCAGAGCCTGTTACCGGGTTTGATGTTGCTGATGTGATTGTGTCCAATGCAACGGTGCAGTCATTGACACAACAAACAGAGACAACGTGGCAATTGATAGTGTCACCGACTGGTGTTGGTGATGTTACACACACAATTGTCGCTGATGCGGTGACAGATGGAGCCACGAATACCAATGTGGCATCGGCTGACGTGACGACGATCTTCGATGATGAGCCACCGGCAACACCGGTCTATGCGCCATGGTTACCCAGCGGGCATGACACCGGCATCTCTAACACCGATGATATTACGTTTGATACGGAACCCGCTTTTAATGGTTACGTCGGACTGGCAGTGCCCGGTGATATAGCAACTCTGTATCGTAATGGCGTGTTGCTCGGCACCACCACTGTTCTGCCAAACGGGGGATTTACACTGCCAACCTCAGGCTTACCCGAGGGTATCAGCCTGATCACCTACACGCTGACAGACCCTGCGGGTAACGTCAGTGGTTTGTCTCCGGAATTCACGTTTGAACTCGATACACAAACGACAGCACCCGTCATTGATGCGCCTGTCGCCGGTGACGGTTTTATCAACACCGCTGAAGCAGGCAGTGTTGTGCTGACCGGCACTGCCGAGCCCGGCGCTGCCGTGATTGTCACTGTCAGTGATGCCGCCGCAGGGACTGTCTCTGCGACGATCAGCGCAGATGCCGCCGGTAGTTGGACATTGGCGGCAGCGCCGCTAGATGTCAGTGGATTGCAACAGGGTACGTTGTCACTGGTTGCGGTGTCGACCGATATAGCAGGCAACAGTGCCACCGGTGCGACCGTGTCAGCGACACTCGACCTTGTGCCACCCCTGGCGCCAACGGTGACGCCGCTTGTCACCAATTCGGCTACCCCGCAGATAAACATCAGCGCAACGCTTGGCAGTGGTGACTTTCTGACCGTGACCATTGGCAGTGACACCTACACCGTGAGTGACGGTCATCTTGTTAATACCGGCGGTAACCAGTGGACTCTCACGGTGCCCGGTACGCAACCCTTGCCTGAGGGCGATGTGTCGGTCACTGCCGTGGTGAGTGATGCTGCAGGCAATACCGCCACCGACAGTACCGGCAATGAAATCACCGTCGACCTGACACCGCCCGTGATAACTGGCGCGATACTCGACATACTGCCCGAGAGCGATACCGGTACCAACGACGCAGACAATATAACGCAAGATACAACGCTGGCACTGGCGTTGCCGGCTGGCACCGCCATCTCGGGTGATTCAGTGACTGTGTTTGCCAATGGTGTGCAGGTTGCAACAGGTACGGTATTGGCCGATGGCGGTGTGCAGATAACAACAACGGAGCTTGCTGACGGCAATTACTCAATCACTTACTCATTGACGGATCCGGTCGGTAACACGAGTGCCGTGTCTCCCGGTGTGACGGTAGAGGTGGATACCGGTATTGCAGTACCCGTTGTGCAGTCACCAATAGAGTCTGACGACAACATCAACAACAGTGAGATGGCTGATGTGCTGGTGACCGGTGCCGCTGAGCCAGACAGCACGGTGGTAGTGGTATTTACTGACAGTGCGGACACCACACAAACGATCACCCTGACGGCGACCAGTGACACCGGTAGCTGGACACTGGCAGGCGTTGAGGCCGATATCTCCGGTCTGGCCGACGGCACTATTGCCATTACTGCCGCTGCGACTGATGCTGCCGGAAATACCGCCACCTCTGCCACCTATACCGTCGTGTTGGATCGAGTGCCGCCTGCGGTCCCTGATGTACAGGTGCTAACGGTGAACACCAGCACACCCACGCTGACAGGTAACGCGACGTTAATGGCCGGTGATGTGCTGACGGTGACCGTGAACGCCACAGCTTATACCGATACCGATGTGTCGATTGATGCAGCTGGCGATTGGACGCTGACCATACCGATTGATCAAGCGCTGGCAGATGGTGACTACGATGTCACAGCCGTAGTGACGGATGCGGCCGGCAATCAAAGTGTGGATATCACTGCGAATGAATTAACGATTGATACAGTAGCCCCGGCTGCTGCGACAGTCGCAGCCCAGATCATCAATACTGCCACGCCAGTGATCACCGGTACGGTAACACTCGCAGCCGATGAACAATTGCAAGTCACAGTGAACGGTGTTGCTTATAGCGAAGGGGACAGTGCGCTGACGATAGACGCGGCGGGTAACTGGACACTTGTTATACCGGCTGACGAGGCGTTAGATGAGGGCGTCTATAGCGTGACTGCAACCGTGACCGATGACGCCGGTAATTCTGTGGTCACCGCCGCGTCCACCGCATTAACGATTGATCTGTCTGCACCGGCAACGCCTGTGGTGGCGCTGGATCTTATCGCCAGCGATGATACTGGCGCGAGTACCACCGATAACATCACGGCACGGACGAGTGTCACGTTGACGGCACCTGTCGGTACGGCTGATGCCACCGAGCAAGTCACGGTGTATTTGGATGGCGCAGATATCCAGACCGTGTCCGTGTCTGCTGATGGCAGTTTCAGTGTGTCAGTGGCCGATTTGACTGTTGGTGACAATACATTGAGTTACACGTTGACCGATGCGGCCGGCAATACCAGTGGGTTTGCACCGAATACCGTTATAACGGTAGACACCACTACGGTGACACCCACCCTAACGACACCGATCGCGAGCGATGATCAGGTCAATGGCACCGAGCAGGCTGCTGTCGTGATCAGCGGCACCGCTGAAATCGATGCGGTGGTGACGATAACGTTTACGGATATTAATAACGACACCGTGACGGCGGTCGCTATCGCTGATGGCGATGGTAACTGGACACTGGGCGCTGCTCCTGCTGACCTGTCAGCGTTGGTTGATGGCACGATAGATATCACGTTTGATGTCATTGATCGTGCCGGAAATACTGCCAGTGGCACAGGCGTCACCATTGAACTCGACACCACCGCGCCGGCACAACCGGTCGTGAATACGCTGGAGACCAACAGTGCGCAGCCTGTGTTAAGCGGTACGGCGACACTGACAGCCACGGATACACTGGAAGTCACAGTCGATGCGGTGGTGTATAGCGAACTTGCCGGAAACCTTACCATTGATGCTGCAGGCGCGTGGTCATTGGTGACAGAGGCTGCGTTGTCTGACGGTGTGTATAACATCACGGCTGTCACCACAGATGCAGCGGGCAACACAGCCACCGATAACACGGCGTCCGAACTGCTGATTGATACCGTTGATCCAGCGGTACCAACCATTACTGCCATAGAGACCAATCAAACAGCACCGGTATTGACCGGTACGGCCGTGTTGGCTGATGGTGAAACACTGACTGTCACGGTCAATGGCATTGACTATACGGTTGGCGATGATTTGGTGATCGATGGTGACGGGCTATGGACACTGACACTACCCGCTGACGACGCACTGGCCGAAGGCGTCTACAACGTGGCCACGTCAGTAACTGACAGTGCCGGTAACACCAGCACCGAACCAGGTGTATCAGCATTAATCATTGACTTGTCGGCACCAGAGACTCCGGCTGCACTGTTGGATCTGTTGGCAGGGCGCGACACGGGTGCCGCCAATGACGACAATATCACGCAACTGACTGTCGTCTCGTTAACAACACCGACCGGTACGGCGTTGCCGGGTCAAACCGTGACCGTGTTTGTTGACGGTGTCGCAGTACTCTCGCCGGTGGTGCAGGCAGACGGTAGTTTTAATATCACCGATATCACACTGCCAGAGGGTGACAGTAGCCTGAGCTACACACTCACCGACGTTGCGAATAACGAAAGCGACCCATCGCCTGTCACGGTTATCACCGTCGACAGCACTATCGCTGTACCCGTGCTAATCACACCGCTCGCCACTGACAATCAAGTGAATGCAGTTGAGGCCAACAGCGTGTTGGCCAACGGTAGCGCTGAACCGCTCGCCAGTGTCAGCGTAACATTCGATGACGGTGTTAACGCTGTGGTTGAACACACCGTTACCGCCAATGCCGCTGGTCAGTGGTCGTTGTCAGGTGACGTGGCAAATCTGTCGTCACTGAATAACGGCGATGTCAGCGTGACTGTGGTTGCGACAGATACCGCCGGTAATACCGCACAGGCACCAATGCACGATATTGTGCTCGATACCGTACCGCCAATCCGACCCGTGGTTAATCTGTTGGTCACTAACACAACTGAACCAGTACTGACCGGTACGGCACAGCTTGACACCGATGACATGTTGAGTGTGACGGTCAATAACGTGGTGTATACGACAGTGGACGCGGCAATAACCGTCAACCCTGACAACACCTGGGTCTTACAGATCCCGGTTGATCAGGCGCTGACAGACGGTACGTACCCGGTGGTGGCAGAGGTCAGCGATGCTGCCGGTAATATCGCTACAGATGTCACCGTAGACGAACTGGTTATTGATACCGTAATACCCGCAACACCGACGGTTGTCGCATTAACCACCAACGTGTCGACACCCACCTTAACCGGTGTTGCGGTATCTTCCGCGGATGAAACACTCAGCGTGCAGGTCAATGGTATTGAATATACAACCTCCGACAGTGAATTAACCCACGCGGCAAACGGCGACTGGACGCTGGCCATTAGCACCGATGACGCGTTATCGGACAACACCTTTGATGTTGTCGTGTCGGTGCTGGATGCGGCCGGTAATAGTGCCAGTGATATCACGGTAGCCGAACTCGTCATTGATACGGTTGCGCCTCTGGCTGCTACTGTGGATGTCTTGGTGACCAACACCACAACACCCACCGTTACCGGGAGCGTTGCCCTGAACTCCGGTAGTGCCGGTATCAGTGTCGAGACTTTGAGTGTGACATTAAACGGCGTGGTGTACCGCGCGGTTGATGGCACGCTGTTAGTTGATACCGACGGCTTGTGGCAATTGACCGTGGCTGCCGGGCAGGCGTTGAGTGATGGGGTGTACGAAGTGATCGCGACCGTCACTGATGAGGCCGGTAATCAACAAACCGATACCAGTGTCAGCGAGCTAACCATAGATACGGTCGCACCGACCGCAGGCACCGTGACCTCAATCCTTACCAATACAACAACACCAGTCATCATGGGTACGGTAACCCTGGGTGCCGAGGACACGCTGACGGTTATTGTCGACGGTGTTGCGTACACACCGAATGATGCAGCGTTGATGGTTAACCCGGACGGCACATGGACATTGAGTGTGCCTATTGATCAGAATCTGACAGAGGGTGTGTTTGATGTGACCGTGCTGGTTGCAGACACTGCCGGCAACAGCACCTCAACTCCCAATGCGTCAGCACTGACGGTTGATCTTACCGCACCGGCTACACCATTGCTGGCACTGGATCTTGCAACCCCCAGCGATACCGGTGTCTCTGCTACCGATAATCAAACCCGGTTGACCACGCTGGCACTGAACGCATCCGCAGGAACGGCACCGGCAGGCGATACTGTGACGCTCTATGCCGATGGTGGTGTGTTGATCACAACAACAGTTGCGCCGGATGGCAGTATTAACCTCACGATTGACGATGCGGTATCCGGCGTGACTGACTACACCTACACCGTCACTGACAGTGCCGGTAACGTCAGTGGTGTGTCGCCGGTATTGTCAGTGACGGTAGACACCGATATCGCAACACCGACAATCACCGAACCCGTTGCGCTCGATAATCAGGTGAATCAGGCTGAGTCATCACTGGTCGCCATTGCCGGTACAGCCAAACCCGATGCGTCGGTCGTGCTGACAGTAACTGATGGTGTGAATACGCCCGTGACCGTGACGGTCAACAGTGACGAGACCGGGCAGTGGACAGTGGCCGGACTGGATGTCTCTGGACTGGCCGATGGCACATTAACCGTGTCGGTAAATACGACAGATGTCGTTGGTAATCAGGCGAGTGCGTTGCCGGTTGATATCTTTCTCGACACACAACTGCCAGTGGTCCCAACGGTGGTGACACAAACCGTGAATACCGCACAACCCACCCTGACTGGTGTGGTGACAATCAGTGCTGGTGAGATCTTTACCGTGTCGGTCAACGGGGTGACGTATCCGGCATCCGGCGAGGCGTTGAGTATCGGAGACGGAGCAGAAGCTGGCGTCGCGGTCAACTGGACACTGACGCTACCGGCAGACACAACGCTGCCCGATGCTACCTATGAAGTCATCGCAACCCTCGTTGATCTGGCGGGCAATACTGTGACCGATCAGACCACCAGTGAGTTAACGGTGGATACGGTGGTGCCTGATTTGGCGGTCATCGCAGCATTAGTGACCAACAATACTACACCGGTACTGACCGGGACGGTCGATGTCGGCGCAGGTGAAACTTTACGTGTCACCGTCAACGGTGAGACCTATACCGCCGGTGACGATGCACTGGTGCTGAACGCTGACGGTACGTGGGCACTGACGATTCCGGCCGACAATGCGTTGCCGGAGAACAACTATACGGTTACTGCAACGGTGACAGATACCGCCGGTAATGTCAGCACCACTGACTTGGCAGCCGGTTTGGTGATTGATATCAGTGCACCTGCAACGCCGACTGTGGCACTGGCGTTGTCTGCACTCAGTGATTCGGGAGTGTCCAACGCTGATGCTGTGACCGCTGCAGATCCTTTGCAATTGAGTGTACCACCCGGTACCGCTAGCGCCGTTGAAGCCGTGCAGGTGTTTCTCAACGGGAGTCCGGTTGCCAATACCGTAGTCGATGCTGACGGTGCGTTCTCACTCGATCTGTCGCTGGTGCCGGACGGCGTGTTGGCGTTGGGTTATACCCTGACAGATGCAGCCGGTAATACCAGCGCACAATCACCTTTACTGTCTGTTGTGGTCGACACGGTGATATCGCAGCCAATCGTTCAAACGCCGGTAGCAGATGACAACGCGATTAATGCCGAAGAGCGTGATGCTGTAGCGATAAACGGTCAGGCAGAGCCTGGCAGTACGGTCGTGGTAAACGTATCCGATGGTGTGGCCCCCGAATTGACTCAAACCGTCCTCACCGATGGGTCAGGGCAATGGGCAGTCACCGGTTTTGATTTCTCCAGCCTGGCTGACGGCACAGTGACTGTGCAGTTAAGCGCAACAGATGCTGCCGGTAATACGGCATTGAGTGATGACACAACCCTGGTGCTCGATACGACGTTGCCGCCTGCACCCAGCGTTAATACGCTGGTGACCAATACATCAACACCGACACTGACCGGTTTGGTATTACTGGATGCCGGTGATAGTTTTTCGGTGATCATTGATGGTGAGGGCGTCATACAAACCTACACCACTGATGACCCTGAATTGACCGTCGATAACAATGGCAACTGGGTGTTAACACTGCCTGTGGCAGCGTCATTGACCGATGGTACCTATCACATTGACGCTACCATCACCGACAGTGTCGGTAACACAAACACTGACACGACGAACGACGAATTGCGTGTCGATACCGTATTGCCTGCGGCGGCTACAGTCGTTGCACCCCTGCAAAATACGTCGCTGCCTACCATCAAAGGTTCCGTGATGCTCGGCGACGGTGAGTACCTTACGGTCTCTGTGAATGGTGTGCTCTACACCATCGATGATGCGTTGGTGGTCAACCCGGACGGTACGTGGTCGGTATTGATTCCGAACGACGATGCCCTCGCGGATGGTCAGTATGATGTGGTGGCATCGGTGCATGACAGTGCCGGTAATGTTGCACAGACGTTGGTCGCCAACGGATTGGTGATCGACCTGACCCCGCCTGCTACACCATTTGCGTTGCTGGATTTGAGCGATGACAGTGATAGTGGTAGTTCAAACACTGACAATGCCACCAATTTAACGACCGTTGCGTTGACGGTGCCACCGGGTAGCGCGACTCCCAATGATGTTGTGTCTGTCCTTGCAGATGGTGTTGCGGTGGGTACCGCCATCGTGCAGGCAGACGGTAGCTTTAGTGCGTCAGCGATTGCGCTGAACGAGGGTACACAACTGCTCAGTTATACACTCACTGATGCTGCTGGCAATACCAGTGCTGTCTCGCCAGAGCTGCTGGTATTTCTGGATACACAGATAAATGAAGTGTTAATTGAAACACCGATCAGTGATGACAATTTAATTAACGCAACCGAAGACGACGCCGTGCTGGTCACCGGTGTCACTGAACCGTTAAGTACCATCACGGTGTTGTTCGATGACGGCGTTGATACCGTGTCGGTCACCACAGACAATGGCAATTTCTCCGACTGGTCACTGGCAGGACTGGAACCAGACCTGTCGTCGTTGGCCGACGGGTTTATTACGGTTACGGCAACGGCGACTGATCATGTTGGTAATACACGGGTATCCGAGCCCGTCACACTGCTACATGACAAAACCGCGCCGCAAGCAGCTGTCATCAATGCACTGATATCCAACCAATCAACCCCGGTGATTACCGGGGTGGTTAATCTTGGGCCGGGTGATTTACTGTCAATTGAGCTTAACTCGGTGATCTATCGCCAGTATGAGGGAGACCTTGTCGTCACTCCAGCCGGTGAGTGGACGCTGAACGTACCGCCGGGTCAGGATCTGAGCGACGGCCAATACGATGTGCAGGCACGGGTAACCGATGACGCCGGTAACGTTACGCCCGACACACAGGTCAATGAATTACTCATAGACACCGTCGCGCCGGAGGTGCCGGTGATTACCGAGTTGATCACCAACGACCCGTTGCCAACCTTAACCGGTAGCGCGGTGTTGCTGGCCAATGAAACATTGCAGGTGATGGTTAATGGCATTACCTACGATACCATCAGCGGTGCACTGCAAACCTTGGCAGATGCGAGTTGGACACTCACACTGCCACCGGACGATGTGTTGGATGACGGTGTCTACGATATCCAGGCGCTCGTCACGGATGCGGCCGGTAACCTGACCGTTGATACCACCTTTGACGAATTGCTGGTTGATACAACACCACCACTGCCTGCGAGTGTACAGGCACTACTCACCAATACAGCCACGCCGATTTTGACTGGCATCGCGGAGCTGGCACCCAACGAGACATTGAGTGTCAGTGTTAACGGTGTCGTGTATACCGATGACAGTGGTGTGTTAACGATCGCTGCAGATGGCGTCTGGGTCTTGGCAATACCCGACGCGGCAACACTCGGCGACGGTACCTACGAGGTGCTGATGACTGTGACCGATGCAGCGGGTAACAGCACCGATACCCTGGATGCGACGGGGCTCGTGATTGATTTGGCAGCACCGCAGACACCGGCGCAAGCGCCTGATCTGAGCAGTTTGTCGGATACAGGTATATCTGCCACCGATCATGTGACTTCGTTGCTCGACGTGGTCGTTGAAGTCCCGGCAGGCACTGCGACACCCGGCGACACAGTTACGCTGTCAGTCAACAGTACACCGGCACTGACAACAACGGTGAATGCTGACGGCGGATTCTCGGTAGCACTCAGTGGGTTATCCGAGGGTGACAACGCCATTACCTACCGATTGACTGACGATGCCGGTAACGTCAGTGGCGAGTCACCATCCTTGGTGGTGTCGGTTGATAGCGCGATTTCGACACCGGTGATCACACAACCGGTCAGTGACGACAACTTCGTCACCGCCACTGATAACACAGCGTTAGCACTGAATGGTACTGCCGAACCTGCATCGTTTGTGACACTGACTCTGACCGGATCACAGGGTGACGTGCTCACGGATTCTGTGACCACTGACACTTCCGGTCAATGGCAATTGCCTCTTGTGGGTATCAACATAGCGGCGTTCGCCGAGGGCACTGTGACGATTGCGATCAGTGCAACTGATGCTGCCGGTAACGCGGCAACTGGCGAGTCTGTCGTTGTAGTCCATGACACAGTAGCGCCCGAGACACCCATGGTCACATCGATAGTGACTAACAACAATCAACCGGGGATTGTCGGTACCGCTACGGTGATGCAAGGTGACACGTTGACCGTGACGCTCAATGGCGACACCTATATGCCGGGTGATGGACCATTAAATCTCGGTGCTGATGGCAACTGGCTGTTACAAGTGCCAGCGGCTCTCGCAGACGGCGAATATGACCTGGTGGTCACTGTGACTGACGCGGCTGGCAACAGCACTGGCGACAGCACAGTAAACGAACTTCGCATCGATACCGGGATACCGGAGACGCCGGTCGTCGCCGCGTTGATTACGAATACAACCACGCCAACAATAACCGGCACGACGTCAGTGAATGCCGATGAAACACTAACCGTTACTGTGGGCACGACGGTCTATACCACTGACGGTACTGATCTTGTCGTTGCCGACAACGGTGACTGGCAATTAACGATACCGCTTGCAGACGCACTGAGTGACGGTAGTTACGATGTCGTGGCGAACGTGACCGATGCCGCCGGTAATCTCGCGACCGATACCACCGGCAATGAACTGATAGTGGATACCGTAGCGCCGTTAGGCGTGACTGTTGCCACACTGATCAGCGATACGGCCACGCCTGCCATTACCGGTTCTTTCACACCGGCAGCGGATGAAACCTTGAGTGTCTTTGTTAATGACGTCAACTATGACGTGTCAGATGCTGCCCTCGAGATTGATCTGGCGGGTCACTGGACATTAACGATTCCGCCAACTGCGCCGTTGAGCGACGGCATCTACAGTGTGGTAGCGACCGTGACCGATGCTGCCGGAAATCAGACCATCGATACGTCTGCCAACGAACTAACGGTAGATACCACAGCGCCGGTATTGGCATCAGTTGTCACACAGATTACCAACAGTACAACACCGACACTGACCGGTGCTGCCACCCTGGGTGAGGGCGAATCATTGGCCGTTGTGGTCAATGATGTCACGTATACCACTGACAACAGCGGTCTCACGGTAGCTGCCGACGGCAATTGGTCGTTGCCTATACCGGTGGGTGACACCTTGTCAGATGGTGTGTTTGGTGTACTCGTAGCCGTGACTGATGCTGCCGGTAACACCAGTATTAATACGGTAACAGATGCGCTAACCGTTGACACGGTCGCACCGGCGAATCCTGTTGATGCACTGAACCTGTCTGCAGACAGCGATTCGGGCGTGTCCGATACCGATAACCTGACGGCGAACAGTTCAATCACTGTGTCAGCTGCGATGTCCGATTGGACACCTGGTGACAGCGTCACGGTGTACCTCAATGGCGCCATCATCACCAGTGCCACAGTAGATCAAAACGGTGCGTTCGAGACGAATGTCGCCGGGTTGACTGACGGCGACAACACGCTCTATTACACGATCACCGACACAGCCAATAACGTCAGTAACGACTCACCCGTGCTGACCGTGATTCTCGACACTGTCATCACCAATCCCGTGATCGACACGCCACTGGCGGGTGATGGGTTGTTGAATGCTGCCGAAGACGATGCCGTGGTGATAACCGGCACCGCTGAAATGAATGCGACTGTCAGCATCACTATCGATGACAATGTGAACGCGCCTGTTGTCGTTACGGTGCAGGCATCAGCGCTCGGTCAATGGTCGACTGCCGCCTTGGCTACTGACTTGTCGTTGCTCGCAGACGGTGACTTGACCGTCTCTGTGGAAGCAACCGATGCGGCCGGTAACAGTGGTAGCGCCGCAGACGTCGTCCTGGTACACGATACTGTGGCACCAGTGATACCGACAGTGCTACCGCTCGTGTCAAATACTGCAACTCCGGTACTCGTGGGCACAGCGCTCCTGGCACAGGGTGATGACCTGACGGTGACCATCAACGCCATTACGTATGACCTTTCTGCTGAGGCGCTGACCATAGATGCTGATGATCAGTGGCAGCTTGTGGTGCCAGCGGACGAGACACTGGCCGATGGTATCTACGACGTGGTTGTGTTAACAACCGATGTCGCGGGTAATACCACACTCGATAACACAGTTGATGAGCTGATCATCGATACCGTGGCCCCAGCGTCTCCGGCCATCGCAGCGGTGACAACCAATAGCACAACACCGGTCATTACCGGTACGGCTGTATTGGGTGACAATGAGATATTGTCGGTCACTGTTAACGGTGTCACTTACAGTAGCGCAGACGGTAACCCGGTGATTGCAGCGGACAATCAATGGACACTGACCGTGCCGGTAACTGCTGAGCTGAATGAGGGTACGTATTCGGTCACTGCTGTGATTACCGATGTGGCTGGCAATGCCACCACCACGACCAGCAATACAGGTGTTGTGATTGATCTGAGTGCACCGGATGCACCGACGGTTGCGCTGGATCTGGTCGCCGATGACGACACCGGTGTCTCTTCGACCGACAACATTACGCAATTGTCCCTGCTCGAGCTCACTGTATCCGATGGGTCACTGGAACCGGGCCTGGTGGCTGATATTTATGTCGATGGTGTGCCAGTGGATACGGTCACCGTCACGGCAGCCGGTGGGTTGACCACTGATATCGAGTTTGCCAATGACTCGACCGTCGCCGTGACCTACACGCTGACCGATACCTCCGGCAATACCAGTGGCACATCACCGGCGTTACTGGTTCAGGTGGATGCCGAGATAGCGCCAGCGGTATTAACGTTACCGATTGCGCTTGATAATCAGATTAACAGCAATGAAGTGACCAGTGTCATCGTTGCAGGTTCAGCCGAGCCGCTGGCACAACTGACTATTACTTTCACTGATGAAGCCGGTGGTACCGTCACGACAACGGTTGGCGCTGACACCGACGGTCATTGGGATCTTGTCAGTCAACCTGCAGACTTGACCGCGCTGTTGCAAGGGGCAGTGGGTGTGACGGTGACGATGACGGATGTAGCCGGTAATGTCAGTATGACACTGCCGCAACCCATTGTGCTCGATACAACGCCTCCGGCCACGGCAGTGGTTGATGCGCTGATCACCAATAACACGTTACCTGTGATCACCGGTAAGGCCGTGCTTGATCCGGGTGATGTGCTCGCCGTCGTTATCAACGGTGCAACCTATACGTCAGATACTGACGCTATAACCGTTGATACAGCAGGTGTCTGGACGCTGGCGATACCGTTTGACCATGCACTGACAGATGCTGTGTATCAGGTGGTGGCTGTAGTGACCGACAGCGCAGGTAATGTCAGTATTGATCTCTCTGCTGATGAGCTGACCATCGACACGCAAGCACCCGGCATTGCAACAGTGAATCCTGTGTTGGTTAATGCGTTGCCGTTAACCTTAACCGGCACCGCAACTGTCGCCTCAGACGAGAGCTTGACGGTCACAGTGAATGATGTCAGCTACACGGTCGGCGATGGTTTTCTGTCGTTGGATAACGATGGGCTGTGGACACTGATACTGCCGGCTGACACCGATCTGACCGAGGGGTCCTACTCGGTGACCGCCAGTGTCTCGGATACCGCCGGAAACAACACTGACACCGATGTGGCTGCGGGTATTGTGATTGACCAGACACCGCCGGTCACGCCAACGATTGCGCTCGATCTCGTGAATGATTCCGGTGTGTCGACCACCGACAACATCACCGCCAGCATACCGTTGACGGTTACGGTGGTTGCATCTTCGGCGGAGCCTGGTCAGACCGTGACGATCAGTAGCGGCACCGGTAGTACTGTCACCACGATAGTTGATGCTGACGGCGGCTTTTCAGGGGTGCTCAGCGATCTTGCCGACGGTGACTATCAGTTGGTGTACACGTTAACCGATGCTGCAGGTAATAACAGTGCGGTATCACCGGCGCTTAACGTGACAGTGGACACAACGATCAATGCACCAACGTTAACGCTGCCCGTCGCAATGGACAATACGGTCAATGCAGTCGAAAGCACTGCACTGGCGTTAGCCGGAACCGCTGAACCGCTGGCATCGGTTACATTGACTATCACTGACAGCAACACCAACGCTGTCTCGGCGACAACACAAGCCGATGAGACCGGCGCCTGGGCGTTGACCGAAGACGCTGCCAATACCGTCGATGTCAGTGCACTGGTTAACGGTGAATTAACCGTTGCGTTGGTTGCAACCGACCGTGCCGGCAATACCGGGCAGGCCAACGCAACACCGATAACGCTCGACACAGTACCGCCATCAGTACCGGTTGTCACCGCGCAGCACACCAATCTTGTGGCACCGGTCATTACCGGTACGGTGAATGCTGCAGCGCTGGACACCCTGACAGTGGCAGTCGACGGCGTGACCTACACGCAAAGTGATGCTGCGCTGACGGTATCTGTCAGTAGCTGGACACTGACATTACCGGCGACGGTGACACTGACAGATGGTAGCTACGATGTGCTGGCTACCCTGACCGATAATGCTGGCAATCGCACGCTTGACACGACAACCGCAGAATTGATTGTCGACACCGAGCCGCCAACGGTTGCCACGCTGACACCGGTGGCTGTGAATGAATCGACGCCCACACTGATCGGCACGGTATCGTTAGCACCCGGTGACACTCTGACTGTCTTAGTTGACGGTAACCTGTATTCGTCAGCTGACGGTGATATCAGTATTGATGCTGAAGGCAACTGGACGTTGGCGGTGCCAATCTCTGATGCATTGGCGGAGGCGAGTTACACGGTTGATGTGTCGGTCATTGATCAGGCCGGTAATGTCACGACCACCAGTGTGAGCCATGGTGTCACTGTCGATTTGACACCACCGGCATCGCCTGATGTGCTGTTGGATCTTGTTGCATCCAGTGATACCGGTGACAGTGATAATGATGACGTGACGCGTCTGGATACGGTCACGGTTGTGCTGCCTGATAACACAGCAATGCCGGGTTACACGGTATCGATCCTTAACAATGGCGCACTGATCGGTGATGGCGTTATCGATAACGCCGGTGCACTCCAGTTAGTGCTCACGGGGTTGGCTGTTGGTGACAATACACTTCGTTATACCCTGACAGACGCGGTGGGTAACACCAGTGAGTTGTCACCGGCGTTTACCGTGACGCTCGATACAGCCGTTGACGCCCCGGTTATCGATAACCCGGTGATGACGGATGATCGAATTAATGCTGCCGAGCAGACATCGGTTGTGTTGACAGGTGCTGGCGAACCGGGCGGCACGGTTACCGTGTTGATCGATGATGGGAACCCTGATAACAATGACAGTCCGTTAACGGCCACAGCCAGTATCGACGATGATGGACTGTGGACAACGGTTGCGTTAGATGCCAGCAGTCTTAACAGTGGTGTATTGACCATCAGCGCGACAGTCACTGATCTGGCCGGTAACCTGTCGGCAACCTCACAGACGACGGCATTGCTTGATGATGAGGCGCCTTCACCGCCTGTGGTCGAGCCGCAGGTCACGGCAATGACAGAACCTGTAATTACAGGCTCCGTGGTGCTCTCGCCGGGTGACCGTTTTACTGTGTCGGTTAACAACATCACCTACGACACTGACCACGACACCGACCAGGACAACAGTGGTCAACTCAGTGTTGCTAACGGTCAGTGGACACTGCAGATCCCTGAATCCAACACCTTAACTGACGGCGTGTATTCGGTCACTGCGACCCTGCGTGATGCGGCGGGTAACGATGCAGTCGATAGCACTGATGATGAGTTGGTCATCGATACACTGGCACCAGTCATACCGACCGTCACACCACTGGTGACGAACACCACTCTGCCGACGATAACCGGCGTTATTGTAGCCGCTGCCGGCGAATCACTGACCGTGGTGGTTAATGGTGAGACCTACACCAGCGATAACCCGGCACTTGACCTGACCGGGGACGGGCAGTGGACGTTGGTTATTCCGTCTGCTGCTGCGTTGGCAGATGGTGACTACGATGTACAGGCCACGTTAACTGATGCTGCCGGAAATACTGCGACCGATGCGGCGGCTGTTGATCTGACGATTGACACGGTGCCACCTCAACAACCCACGGTGAATGTGCAGTTGGTCAACACACAGTCACCGGATATCACTGGTACCGCAGTGCTTGGTGCCGGCGAGCAGCTGACGGTATCGGTGAATGGGACGGTATACAGCACAGACGATGAAAACCTGACGATCACAGCTGAAGGTCAGTGGATATTGGTGCTGCCCGCTGATGTCGTGCTTGCCGAAGGGCCAAACGATGTCATCGTTACCGTCACCGATCTGGCCGGTAATGCCACAACTGACAATACAGCTGCTGACATTGTCGTCGATATCACTGCGCCTGATGCAGCGGTAATCACATCGCTGGCAGATAACTCACCGACCCCGGTTATCACCGGGCAAGTAGATCCTGCGTTAGTCGACACCCTGATCGTGACCGTCGATGGCGTTATGTACACACCCGCAGATAACGCATTAACAGTCACGCCGGAGGGTGTTTGGTCTTTGTTGTTACCGACAGATGCTGCATTGGCATCCGGTGTTTACCCGGTCACCGCGAGCGTGACTGATAACGCAGGCAATACCACTGTGACCACGGTGAACGACGCACTGACGATTGATCTTGATCCGCCGGTCACACCGTCTGTTGCGCCTGATCTGGTTGCGACGTCTGATAGTGGTATGTCGAGCACCGACAATCTCACTCGAACCACTGCGATTGAGTTTCGTGTGCCTGCCGCCACAGCGACTGCCGGTGATACCGTCACACTGTTTGCGGATGGTGTAGAGGTCGGTAATAGCGCGGTTGCAGCAGACGGCAGTTTCCTGGTGTCGGCCAACGGGTTGACCGAAGGGAGCAACACTGTCACCTACACGCTGACCGATCCGGTGGGTAATCGAAGCGACAGTTCGCCCGCACTGATTGTCACCCTCGATACTGACACCGATACACCACTGATCGATACACCGATCAGTGCTGATAATGCAGTGAACGCAGAGGAGCTGGCAACACTGGTATTGACCGGACAGTCCGAAGCACTGTCGACCGTCACCTTGAACGTGACGGATACCGCCGGTACCACCGGGTCAACGATGCTCAACGCCGACGCTGATGGTCACTGGAGCACCGCAGATGCCGGTTTTGAACTATCTGTGTTAACCGATGGTGAGCTCACCGTGCAGGTCAGTGTGGTTGATCTGGCCGGTAACACGGCTGACAGCGCACTCGTTCTGTTTAACCTCGATACACAGCCTCCGGCGATACCCACGGTGGTGACATCACTGTCAAATACGGCAACACCACAAGTGTCCGGTTCGTTTGCTCCTGCGGCGGACCATACGTTAACCGTCTCGGTTGATGGTGTTGTGTACAGCACCGATGACGCAGCACTGGTGACAACTGCCGAAGGCGTATGGACGCTGTCGATACCAGCCGGCGATGCGCTGGATGATGGTTCGTATTCTATTGAGGTGTCGGTAGAGGATGCCGCCGGTAATCGATCGGTGGATACCGGTACTGACGAGTTGATCATCGATACAACAGCACCGGCACTGCCAACACTGAACGCGGTGTTGAGTAATACCACGGTGCCGGTGCTCAGTGGCACCTTGCCGAATAACGAATTACTGACACTCTCGGTAACTGTGAATGGCGTGACCTATACACAAAATGATGCAGCGCTGTCCATTGATGAAGACGGTAACTGGTCACTGACAATACCGGCAGACGATGCAATCACAGATGGCGCATACGATGTCAGTATCAGTGTGACCGATACCGCCGGTAACAGCGCGGTGCTTGATGTCACTGAAGGCCTGACTATCGACACGCAAGCGCCCGCAATGCCAATCATGCTGTTGCCGTTAAGTGCAGTCAGTGACAGTGGTGTGTCTGACAGTGATGGCATCACGCTCAACACCGACCTTGAATTTGTGCTGTTAACGTCTGCCGCGGTGCCCGGAAATACCGTTCGCATTCTGGTAGACGGCGTTGCTGTGCTCGATACGACAGTGAATGAAAACGGTGAAATCACTGCCAGTCTGGCTGATGTGACAACCGGTGCCCATACGCTTGCTTATCAGCTCATAGATGCTGCCGGTAATATCAGCGCGACATCACCGGTGACCTCTTTTGTGGTTGATACCGTGTCCGAGACACCGGTGCTCGACACGCCGGTATCGACAGACGATCGTGTCAATGCTGTTGAAGGCGGTGCTGTGGTGATCAGTGGTACTGCCGAACCGGGTAGCACGGTGACACTGCAGGTCAGTGACGATGGCGGTGCTGATGTCACGACTGTGGTGACAACCGATGGTGCCGGTGCTTGGACCACGGCACTGGCGCCGCTGACGATATCAACACTGCAGCAAGGAGCACTGTCGGTGCTGGCAACCGCGACTGATCTGGCCGGTAACGTTGCGTCATCGTTGATGCATGTCATCCAATACGATCGCGATGCCCCGATAGCACCGGTCATCAACGTCAAGGCGGTCAACTCTACAACACCAACGATCACCGGTGTCGTCATGACAAGCGGTGACGAGATGCTGTCGCTATCATTGAACGGTGTCAGCTACACCGAAAATGATGACGCGTTGACCGTGCAGTCAGACGGTAGTTGGGCGCTTGTCTTGCCTGCCACTGATGCGCTGAAGGAGGGTGTCTACGAGGTTGTGGCAACACTGACCGATGCTGCTGGTAACAGCACAATGGACTCATCGACCGATGAATTGACCATTGACCTTGGCCTGCCGGCAACACCCGTTGTTAACACGGCTATTTATAACACAGGCAACGTTTTGATTACCGGTGTGGTGACGCTGGGCGCGAATGAGACGTTCGCGGTCACCGTCAACGGTACCACCTACACAGCGGCCGATGATGCATTGGACATCGATGCAGATGGTGTGTGGACACTGACCTTAGTTGGTGATGCAGCATTAAACGATGGGCTTTATACGGTGCTCGCCAGTGTGGCCGACAACGCGGGCAACGTTGCGCAAGCCAGTGTGCCGGGTGCCGTCACGGTTGACACCGTCGCACCACTGAACCCCACGCTTGCAGCGTTGCTGTCGCCGTTAAGTGACAGTGGCGTATCGAATACAGATGCAATCACTGCCAATACCACACCGGTGCTGACACTGCCCCCCGGCGCCGGTGTGCCATTCGATACCATCACGTATTACCAGGACGGTATCGCGATTGGCTCAGGTACTGTGACACTCGATGGCGCATCGTCTGTCATGGTGTCGCCATTACCCGAAGGCGATGCCGCGCTCAGTTATGCCTACCGTGATGCGGCCGGCAATCAAAGTGATTTATCGCCAGTCACGCCAGTCACGATAGACACGCTGATCAACACCGTTGTGCTCAATACGCCAATCGCCGGTGATAATGCGGTGAACCAAACCGAGCAGGGTGCGTTGGTCATTACCGGCAGTGCCGAAGCAGCATCGGTCGTTACGGTTGTATTGACAGGTGACGATGATACATCGGTCAGTCAGACGTATACGACTGACACGGATGGTCAGTGGAATACCGGTGGTGATTCAATCGCTGTTGATACCTTACCGGACGGTGAAATCACGGTCACGCTAAGTGCTATCGACCGTGCCGGTAATCAGTCTGCCGCAACCGCACAGGTTATTGTCAAAGATACGGTTGCGCCAATGACACCGGTGGTTAACGCACAAATAGCAGCGACTGATCTGCCGGTCATCAGTGGCCGGATTGTGAATCAGGTCAATGATCCGGTTAATCTGACGAACGCCACCGATTTTATCGTGCAACTCAATGGCGTGACCTATACCGCCAGCATGCCACAGCTGGTAGTTGACGAAACTGGTGCGTGGACCTTAACTATTGCCACTGATGACGCGCTCGACGAGGGTACGTATGACATCGTGACGACAGTGACCGATGCTGCCGGTAACGTGAGTGTTGATGCCACCACGGATGAACTCACGATAGATACGTCAGCACCGGAGACACCGGTGATTGTTGCATCCAGTTCACCGAGTGCCGCTGCGGTCATCACCGGTACTGTGTCGTTACAGCCCGGTGAGATTTTGAGTGTCACGATTAATGAAGTGACCTACTACACAACAGCGGATGATCACCTGAGCGTTGATGGTGATGGTCTGTGGATACTGACGTTACCGCCCGAAGACGCGCTGGACGATGGCAGTTACGCGATTGTAGCGACGGTCACCGACGAAGCCGGCAACAGCACGTCCGATACCCTCGCAGTGGGTGTGACGGTGGATACAACAGCACCGACAACACCAGCGGCTGCGCCAACACTCGTTTCGGCAAGCGATACCGGCTCATCAAACACCGATGCAAAGACCGCGAACAACTCCCCGGTGATTCAGGGGCCGGGTGAGGTTGGTGCGACCGTCACCTTATACGCGAACGGTCAGTTGATCGGCACAGGTGCCGTCGCCGCGGACGGTACGTTTGCGCTTGTCACTGACACGCTGGCAGATAACGATTATCTGGTCACCTATACATTAACCGATGCGTTGGGCAATATCAGCGAAGCGTCACCTGCGCTGGCATTAACCATTGATACCGTCATTGATAACCCAACCATAGATTTGCCGGTCGCTGACGACAACAGAGTGAATCAAAGTGAGGTCGCAGCGGTTTTGCTGAGCGGCACCGCTGAAGCGAGCAGCACAGTGACCGTTCGTGTTGGCGATGGTATCTCGGCAGATGTGTCTGTCTCTGTACTCACAAATGCCGACGGACAGTGGTCGTTGTTGGGGTCAGAGGTATCACTTGTATCGCTGACCGATGGTGACATTAGCCTGACTGTTGACGCAGTGGATACAGCCGGAAACCCGTCAATGCCGGTCACCGGGATGTTAGTGCTCGATACCGTGGCGCCCGGTGACTCAACCCTGGTGTCTGCGTTGTATAACTCGGCAACACCCGTGATCACCGGCAGTTACGATGCCGCGCCCGATCATATGATTAGCGTAACCATCAATGGTGTGACCCATGATGGTGACAGTCCGAACCTTGTGGTGGATACTGATGGTGTGTGGCAGCTTAATCTGTCTGATGCGTTAAACGACGGCAGTTATGGTGTGTCGGTAACAGTCACTGATCTCGCAGGGAATCAGACAGTCACAACGGTCAACGATGCTATCACGATAGATACGCAAGCACCGGCTATTGCAGGTGTGACACCTATCCTGTCGGACGCGTCCGATACCGGTAGTGATCAAAACGACAACATCACGCAGGCGCAATCGCCGGATATTCTGGTGACCGATGACAGTCTCGTTGCCGGTGATACGGTGACGTTGTATGTCGACGGTGCTGCGCAAACGACAGCGCTTGTCGATGCCGATGGCAGTGCGATCGTGGTGCCTGCGGTATTGACCGACGGTGCTTATTCCATTCAGGTCAGTGTGACCGACGAAGCCGGTAATGAATCGGCGTTGTCATCGCCGTTGTTGTTGACAATCGATACGAGCATTACACAGCCTGTCATCGACACGCCGGTCATGGTTGATAACCGGATCAATGCCTCAGAGAGCACTGCGGTTGTGATCGCAGGTACTGCCGATCCGAACAGCAGCGTGACAATCACGCTGACCGACGATAACAGTGTTGCGTTGAGTCGAACGGTGCTGACAGACGATGATGGTCTATGGACACTGATTGACTCTGCTGTCAACGTTAGCGGATTCATGGATGGTGACATCACGGTCGTTGCCGAAGCGACCGACATTGCCGGTAATATCTCTGGTGTCACAGGACACACGATCGCGCTCGATACAACCGCACCGGATATTCCCACCGTCGATGTTCAATTGAGCAACACAGCGTCACCCGTCATCACAGGCGTGGTGCAACTGGGTGACAGTGAGTCACTGACCGTCAGCGTCAACGACGTTGATGTCACTGATACCGTGATAATCGACGGACAGAGCTGGACGGCTACCGTACCGGTTGATCAGGCATTGAGCGATGGCATCTTTGATGTTGTTGCCACAGTGACAGATGCTGCCGGTAATCAGTCTGTTGACACGTCGACAAATGAACTGAACGTCGACACACTGCCACCTGAGGCACCGGCAGTCACTGCAGTGCTCAGCGCGTCGGCAAACCCGGTGGTAACCGGTACGGCCACCACAAGTCCGGGCGATGTCCTGACCGTCACTGTGAATGGCGAGACCTATACCGCAGGGGATGGTGTCCTTGTCGATCACGCAGATGGCACATGGACCCTCACGTTGACAGATGTCGATTTGGCGGATGGTGCCTACACCGTGACTGCCACTGTGACAGATGCTGCCGGCAATGACACCGTGGTCACTGCAACCGATGGGATTGTGATTGATACACAACCATTGCCTGCGCCACTGAACAGACTGGATCTTGTCGCAAATGATGACACCGGTGACAGCAACACTGATGACGTCACGCGCCTGACGACGCTCACACTAAGCGCCCCGGCTGGCAGTACCGAATCCAATACAGACTACCTTGTGTTTGTGGACGGCAGTGAGGCAGCTTCAGGCACAACCGATGCTGACGGTGGACTCGCGATCGATGTGGCGGTGTCCGTGGCCGGTGACTATGCATTAACCTATCGTGTCGTTGATGCCGCAGGCAACATCAGTGATGCCTCGCCGATATTGCCGGTTACTGTGGATACTGCATTAACTGCGCTGGCGCTGGCCGTTCCGGTGAGTCTGGACGATCGTGTGAATGCCAACGAACAATCACTGTTAACCCTGAGCGGCACCAGTGAAGCCAACAGTCATATAACGGTCACACTGACCGACGACAACGGCGCCACGCTGACCGCACTGACTGACGCCGATGACACCGGTGCGTGGTCTCTGACCGCCTCCGACCTGACCATGGGTCTGACCGACGGCAGTGGTGACGATGGGTTGGTGCTGCTCAGTGATGCGCTGATTGAAGGTGACATTCACATTGTCACAACGGCGCAGGACATAGCCGGTAACACCGCAACGCTTGATACCACAACCGTCTTGCTCGACGTCACTGCACCCGCCATACCGACGATGACGCCGCTGTACACAGCCTCGGCAACACCGACACTGAGTGGCACAGCGATCGTCGACAGTGATGGTCGTTTGTCGGTGACTGTGAATGGCGTGACGTTTGACACAGCGCCGTCAAACCCGAATGACTCGTGGCTTTTTGATGCAGACAACCACTGGGCATTCATGCTGCCCGGTGATACGTTGGTGTCTGATGGCAGTTACGATGTTGTCGTCACCGTGACCGATGCTGCGGGCAATCAATCCAGCGATACCACATCCGGCGAATTAACGCTGGATACTCAAGCACCCGAGCAGGCCGTTATCGCCGTGCTGGCGACTGCCGATGTGACACCGGCGGTGACCGGTGCCGTGACACTGCAGTCGGGCGAGAGCTTATCCGTCTCAATCGGTGATACCACGTACACCGGGGATGCGCTGACGATAGACGCAGACGGCCAATGGACACTCGACATACCTGCCGACGCGGCTTTAACCGAAGGTGTTTATCCGATTATCGCAACGGTCTCGGATCAGGCCGGTAATACTACGGTAACCATTGAGGCCGCAGGTCTTATTATAGATACCACGGCACCGGCGACACCCTTGTTGCCACTGTCAGTCATTGCGGCCGATGACACGGGCGTGCCCGGTGATGGCATGACTGCCACTATGGCACCGACTGTCGAGATTACTGATGGTGGGTTTGACCCGGGCCTGATATGGACCGTGTGGGTGAATGATGCTGTGGTTGATACCGGTGTTGTCAGTGATGCGGGTTCAATGACAGTGATGTTGCCGGTGTTGACAGAAGGTCAGAACAGCGTGACCTACACGCTGACTGATAACGTCGGTAATACCAGTGCCGTAGCACCGATACTGACGATTAATCTCGATACAGTCACCGACGTGCCGTTTATCGACACACCGATTGCGACAGACGGGTTTGTCAATCGTGCCGAGCGTTTGGCGGTTGTGGTCACAGGTACCTCGGAACCATTGGCCCGTGTTGAAGTCACCGTGTCGAATCTGACTGATCCGGACATTACAGCGACCACCGTGGCTGATGCGACCGGTGTCTGGTCTTTCGCGGTGAGCCCGATTGACGTCTCTTCATTCAGTGATGCACCGTTGCAGATACTGGCAACAGCGACAGACGTGGCTGGTAATGTCGCCACTGCCGCGCCGGTCAGTGCATTGCTCGACACGACACCACCTGCCACACCGGTGGTTAATGTACTGCTGACCAATCTGACAGAACCTACGGTAACCGGTCATGCTGTGTTGGCCACCGGCGAGTCGTTACAGGTGATCGTCAATGGGGTTGCCTTTTCCGATGAGGTTATAACGGTGCTGCCGGACGGGCAGTGGTCGTTGGTTGTTCCGGCAACAGTAGCGCTGGATAACGGTATCTATGATGTGCAGGTGAAGGTGACCGACACTGCCGGTAATTCAACTAACGATGCTTCGGTTGATGAATTGGTCATCGATACCACCGCACCATCAGTGCCGGTGATTACAACACTAATCACCAATTCATTAACACCCACGCTGACTGGTACAGCCGTATTGAGTCCTGGAGACGAATTGGTTATCACCGTCAATGGTGTTGACTACAGTGTCTCTGACGGCTCGGTAGTCATAGAAGACAATCAGTGGGTATTAACGTTGCCTGCGTCGGCTAATTTAACCGACGGCACACCAACGGTTACTGCCAGCATTATAGATGCTGCCGGCAATGTCAGCGAGGCAGCTGATGCGACCTATTTGGTCATCGATACGCTGCCGCCAACAACACCGTTGGTGCCATTAGTCTTGTCATCAGCCAGCGACACTGGCTTGTCGTCAACCGATAGCATTACTGCGATCACCCATCCGTTCGTGACGCTTGAGCCTGCTATTGGTGCGCTTGGTGAACGTGTCACTGTATACAGTGACGACACCATTGTCGGCGAATCCATCATCGATGATGCCGGTGGTGCTTTGATAGCGCTCAACGGATTGGACGAGGGCACACAACTATTACGCTATACACTGACCGACACTGCCGGGAATGAAAGTGAGTTGGCGCCGGAGCTGGTCTTTACGGTTGATCTGACGGCGGTGAGTGCTGCGCCGCTCGTGCCGGTCATGGGCGACAATCAGATCAATGCCGCCGAGCAGGCTGCGGTCACACTGTCGGGCACCGCAGAGCCTGACAGTGTGATCACTCTGACGATGGATGACGGGGTGCACCCGATCATCACGCATACGGTGACAACCGACACCGATGGACAATGGGTCACCATCGCACCGGGCATTGATATCAGCCACCTGAACCAGGGTGAGTTGACCATCGCGATAGACAGCCTTGATGTCGCTGGCAACAAGGCCGAGACGGTCGCTCTGTCAGTGCTGCATGATTCGATAGCGCCGGGCACCCCGTTAGTTGACGCTGCATGGTTCAACACATGGCAACCCATTATCACCGGGCGTGTGCCTGCAGACACCGATGCTGACCTGGCCGTTGAGTTTGCCGGAACGGTATATTTACCGGGTGATGATCCACTGATGTTGAGCGACAACGGCGTCTGGACACTGACGATACCCGAGGGCATTGTCACCACTGATGGCCTCTACGCAGTCGAGGCATCGCTGACTGATGCAGCGGGTAATGTCTCAATAGACGCGAGTGTTGATGAAATTGGTATTGATACCATAGCACCGGCAATACCCGGAGTTGATGTGTTGCTGACCAATAGCGCAACACCGCTGTTGACAGGTGACGCTGTTGTATTATCTGGCGAGACATTAACGGTCAGTGTCAATGGCATCACCTACACCGCGGTGCCTCATGATGCTGCCGCCACACTACAGCTGCGCTCTGATGACAGCTGGCAATTGTCGGTGCCTGTCGCCGATGCGCTGAACGATGGTGTCTGGGACGTCGATGTCCAGGTCACCGATTTGGCTGGCAACATCGCAATGGATGTATCGGAGCAGGAGTTGATCGTTGATACAACCGCACCGGCGACGCCACAAATCACGCCGGTACTGTCCAATGATCCAACCGTTATGCTCAGCGGTACCGTTGTGCTTGCGCCCGGTGAAGACTTCCGGTTAGTAGTTGACGGCACAGTGTTTACGGCTGCCGATCCGGTGTTGTCCATTGATGATAGTGGCGTATGGGTTTTCGATACCGCCAGTCTGGCACTGGAGGAGGGCAGCTACTCGGTGGTCGCTACGGTGGTTGATGCTGCCGGCAATACCGCAACAACAGAACTGCCGCAAGCGATTGTCATTGATACCACGCCTCCAGCGTCTCCGACTGTGGCACCTGATCTGTTGGCCACCAGTGACACAGGTCGTAGCGATACTGACAACCGGACCCATGCCGTAGCGCCTGTGGTGATGTTTGCCTTTGGCGACAATCCAGACGATTACCGTGTGACCGTATTCGTCAATGACACGCCGGTCCTCACTGACACGGTGGGCTCTTTGTTAACCGCGACGACCGACGCGACCGGGTTGTTGACGATCCCGTTATCGGTTGAGGGTGATAACCGGGTATCTTACCGATTGACTGATCCGGCCGGTAACGTCGGTGGCTTGTCGCCGGAGTTGGTCGTTGTGCGTGACACAGTGAATGCAGCGGCTGTGCTTGACGCCCCGATCGCCACGGATGACCGCATCAGTGCAGCAGAGCAAAACACGGTTAGTGTGTCAGGTATTGCCGAAGCCAACAGTGATGTCAGTGTCACAGTAACCGACATCTTTGGTGTGTCGGTGACGACCAACACGGTGGCAGATGACGCCGGTGTTTGGGTACTGACACCCGACGTTAACACACTGGACGTCAGTTCACTGTCGGACGGTGAATTGGTCCTGTCTGTCTTGAGTACCGATGTTGCCGGCAATACCGCAGCAGTTACAGGCACAACCCTGTTGCTCGACACGATGCCACCCGTGGTGCCGGAGATCACGCGGCTTATCAGCAATATGGCCTCGCCTGTGATCACCGGTACGGTGATCAAAGCTATCGAAGATACGTTTAGTGTCACCGTAAATGACGAGACCTACACCGTGGCTGATAACGCGTTGTCGGTCGATGACAGCGGTACATGGTCCCTGAACCTGGCCGCAGAGCAGTCACTCGCAGACGGCAGTTATGACGTCAGTGCCACAGTCACAGATGCTGCCGGTAACAGCAGTGTTGATACAACCGTTGACGAACTGATCATCGATACCGTGGCGCCGGTAGTACCGGTTGTGGATGTCGTTGTGGCGGCGACCACAACGCCTGTGCTGACTGGTTTCGTTGAACTGTCAGACGGTGAAACACTCACGGTGCTTGTTAACGGCGACATCTTCACCGTTGGTGAGGTACTAACGCTGAGTGGTGATGTTGATCTGCTTGAGACGGTCAGGCAGTGGACATTACCGGTGCCGTCGAGCACCTCGTTAGTCGATGGTATCTATGACGTCACCGCGGTGGTGACAGATTTGGCCGGTAATAGCAGTGCCGATACGACCGTCGCTGAATTACTCATCGATACGATTGCGCCTGCGACACCTGCGATTACGGTGGCGGTCTTCCCGACTCCCACCCCAACCATCACCGGTGTGGCATGGCTTGAACCCGGTGAAGTGATGACGGTAACGGTTGCAGGTGTGATGTACCGTGTTGACGAAGGCAACCTGCAAATGGATGACAATGGTGACTGGTCTATCACCATCGCACCGGCAACAAGCCTCGAAGACGGCAGTTATGCCGTGGTCGCAGTCGTTACCGATATTGCCGGTAACATGAGCAGGACCGAGGCACTGATTGTCATTGATACCGTGCCACCTGCCGCACCTGATATCACGGCACAGATCAGCAACAGCGTGACGCCTGTGTTGTCAGGCACCGTGACACTGTTGCCGGGCGAGGTGCTGATCATTGACGTTAACGGTATCCCGTACACCACTGACAGTCCGGCACTCACCCTGGCTGACGACGGACAATGGCAGCTGACTGTGCCGGATGAAAATGTATTGTCGGAAGGGGTATATTCCGTCACCGCCACGGTGATCGACGAGGCCGGAAATACAACCACGGTCAGTGTCGGTGATGCCATTGAAATAGATTTGACACCACCTGCGACACCGGTGGCAGCGTTGACGCTCATCACTGACAGTGATTCGGGTCGCAGTGACAGCGACAATATTACCAATGACACGACACCGGTGGTTGCGCTTTCAATACCGGCCGATACAACACTGTCAACAATACAGATCTTCTCGGGTGAGCAGTTGGTGGCCGAAGTGGCTGTTACCGATGCGCTGGTGGGCACCACGACTGAACTTACACTCAGTCCGTTAGCAGAGGGTGTGCAGAGCCTGACGTATGTATTGATCGACACCGCCGGTAACGAGAGTCTGTCGTCGCCGTTGACGACCCTGACCATCGACAGTGTGAATACGGGTGTCACGATTGTGACACCGATAACCCATGATAGCCTGATCAACAGTGATGAAGCTGAGGGTGTGCAATTCAGTGGTGTCACCGAACCGAACAGTGATATCACCGTGGTCATCAGCGACAGCGACGGTACCTCAATCAGCGTGGTGGCGACACAAGCCGATGCCAGTGAATGGCACAGCCCGTTGATAGACGTGAGTGCCTTGGTCGATGGTGTCTTGACAGTGTCAGTCACGGGTGTTGATACCGCCGGTAACGTCTCGCCCATAACAACCGAGACGCTGGTGCTCGATACACAGCCACCTGGCGTGCCCGTGATCACGGCGCAAATAACCAACAATACAACGCCGGTTATACAGGGTGAAGCGCTGCTGTCTGTCACTGATACGTTAACCGTAGAGATTAACGGGGTCAGTTATATCGCTGAGCGTGCCGGTGCGATCCTAGATGATCTGGTTGCCTGGTCCGTGACACTACCGACCACCGACGCGCTTGCCGATGGCGTCTACGATATCGTGGCTGTGACCACAGATGTTGCCGGTAACTCAGCGATAGATGCCAGTGGCGATGAACTGGTGGTTGATACGCAGCCGCCGGTCGTGCCGATGGTGCAACCGCTGATCACGAGTGACACCACGCCAGTGATAACAGGCACCTTCGAGCCTGCTGCCGGTGAGACGCTGTCGATCACGATCAACGGTGTTGATTTTGACGAGACTTTTGCCGGACTGACGATCACCGACACCGGTGAATGGTCGTTGTCATTGGCAACCCTGACACCCTTGGCCGATGGTACCTACGAAGTCATCGCAACGGTTGAAGATGCAGCCGGTAACCAGTCGGTATCAACCCTTGAAAATGCACTGGTTGTCGATACGGTCAGCCCCGATGTGCCTACGACGACGCCTGTGCTGTCGGCCAGTGCATCACCTGTGCTAACCGGTACGGTCGTGCTCTATCCCGGTGATACGTTTGTGGTTACGGTCGACGGTGTGGACTACAGGCTCGATGCCAGTAACCCGGTCGCAGATAGTCCGCTCACTATTACGGCAATGACACCGGACGATGCGGCAACACCTGTCTACGCGTGGACATTGGCAATACCTGATACTCAAATCGTCGATGACGGCAGCCATGACGTGACCGTTGCTGTGACTGATGCGGCCGGTAATACCGCAGTGCTGGTGAGCGAGTCGTTGACAGTCGACACCATACCGCCCGCGGTACCGGTGGTTGCCGATCAGGTGGTCGATCAACCGCAACCGACCATTACGTTTGAGGCAACACTCGGTGACGGTGAAACGCTGACCGTCACCGTCAATGGTGTTGAGTATGACACCAACAGTGATGCGCTCAACGAAGTCAGCCCCGGTGTTTGGCAACTGGTGATACCGTTTGATCAGAAACTGTCTGACGGCGTGTATCCGGTGATTGTTGCAGTGACCGATGAGGCGGGCAATACCAGTGTGGACGCGTCAGCCGATGAATTGGATGTAGCATCCGGCAAACCGTTTGTGTATCCGTCAGTCATCACTGACGATAATGTGATCACGGCAAGCGAAGACAACACGGGCGTGGTGCTGACCGGTGAATCACTCAATGCCGAAGACGGGCAAACAGTGGCAGTGACCCTTGGTGATGAAACCTATACCGCTGAGGTCACCGATAACCTGTGGCACATTCAATTACCGCCAGGCGTGTTTGCCGAGGTGTTTGCCAACCACACCGGTGACGAGCCCGCGCAAGCTACCCCGGAAAACTCGGCCGAAGGCACGCAAACCCTCAATTGGCAGGTGACATCGGCTGACGGCGTCGCGTCGGACCCGGTGGTGTCCAGTGTATATGTTGATGTGACACCTCCGACGCTGGTTGCAGATGCCACACCCACAGTGAACAGCCAGACCGGTGACACCTATCAGGTGACGGGTATCTGTACGCCGGGTGATTCCGGGGTATTGATTTTGGTTGAGGGGGCGTTACCGTCGCAGCAACAGGTAAGTTGTTCGACCGATGGCACTTGGCAGGCAACACTGGATGCCAGCGAAACTGCGGACGGTGAGGCAGTGATCACCGTGACCGCAGAGCAACGCGATGACGTTGGTAATGTGGCGACTTTGCCTGCCCTGCAGATTGATAAAGATACCGTAGCACCTACTGTGTCTGTCACGACGGTGGCCGATGGTGATACGTTTATTAATGCTGCTGAGCAAACCGGCGTCACCGTTGCCGGTATCAGTGAAGGCGTGCAGCCTGGCGACGCAGTACAGGTTATTTTTACGGATGGCGATACCACGATAGTGGTCAATACCACGGTAGATGAAAACGGTGAATGGATGACACCGCCAACCGATATCACTGCGTTGGATAACGGTGCACTGATCATTGAGGCGATTACTGTCGATGATGCCGGTAACGTGTCTGAACCTGCCACCAACGATGTGATACTCGATACCAACGAGCCGCTATTGAGTGCCGCACTACCGGCAAACGCCTATGACACCACACCGTTACTGACCGGCACCACCGATGCGCCTGATGGCAGTGAAGTTGCGGTCAAAGCGACTGACGGCGAGACTGTGTGCACGGCAACGGTCGAAGGTGGTCAATGGTCTTGTGAATCTGAGGTTGAGCTGGCCGAAGGCGAGACGCAGCTGCTCATCGAATCTGTGGATGATGCCGGTAATATCAGTGTTGCGCCGTTAACTCTGGTCGTTGATTTGTCGGTGGACATTGATAACGACGGGGTGCCTGACATCATTGAAGGTGATATCGATACCGATGGTGACGGTATTCCGAATGCCGGTGATCCTGACTCTGACAATGACGGTATTGCAGATGTGCTGGAGTCGCAGGGCGATACTGATAATGATGGTATTGCCGACTACCTCGATACCGATAGTGATAACGATGGTATCCCGGATGAACAGGAAGGTGCCGTGGATTCCGACAACGATGATATTCCCGATTACCGGGACACCGACTCCGACAATGACGGATTGGCAGATGCATTGGAAGGTGATGCTGATTCCGACAATGACGGTTTGGCAGATCGACTTGATGCAGACTCTGACAACGACGGTGTATTGGATGCACTGGAAGGTTCCGAGGATGCGGATGGCGACGGTATTCGTAATGCGTTGGATCTCGACAGCGACAACGATGGTTTGCCAGACAGTGTTGAAAATAAGCTGGCAGCTAAGCTTATTGCGGACGCATCCCAATCGACCACCGATCTCCTGGATACCGATGGTGACGGTATTCCGGATTACCTGGATCTTGATTCTGATAACGACACCATCACTGACCTTGTCGAAGCGAGTGGTCAGGGCTTGCTTGATGACATTGACGCAGATGGCAGAGTGGACAATTTTGTCGATGCCAATGCCAATGGTCTGGACGACGGTCTTGAGTCGTTGCCGGTCACGCCGGTCGATTCAGATCGTGACGGTATCGCCGATTACCTTGATGCCGATTCCGATCAGGACGGTGTGCCTGATGTTATGGAAGCGGCTGGTCGTGATCGAGACTATGACGGTTATGTGGATGCGTTTAGCGATACCAATAAAGACGGTTGGCATGATGGTGATACCAATCGCCTCGGTGTTGTATTACCGGACACGGATAACGATGACATTCCGGACTATCTCGAACTCGATAGTGATAACGACGGGTTGACTGATTTGGCCGAGACACAGGGCCTTGATGAAAATGGTGACGGTGTGGTTGACAGCATGAGTGACCGCGATGGTGACGGCATTGTTGACTCGGTAGATGTCACTCAAACCGGTGGTGTGGATGAAGATGGGGATGGTATTGATGATCGTTACGATGTTGATTTTATATTTTTCGCAGACACTGACGGTGACGGCGTGGTAGACCGCTTTGACCCTGACGCAGACGGTAACGGGTTTGCCGATGAACCGCAGAACGCGCTGCAGACGGGTGCGGCCTTACCGGATCTTGACGACAACAGTGTCCCTGACTTTCAGCAGGCACTGGGTTCGGTGTCGACCGGTATCAATGGGTCAGGGTGCTCGATACAGGTCCGCCCGGTTCAAGTCAACCCGACACAGGGCAAGCTGACACAGGGCAAGCTGACACAGGGCAAGCTGACACAGGGCAAGCCGACACAGAGCAAGCCGACACAGGCAACAGCGCGTACCATTGATCCGCTATTGCCTGCTCTGGTGCTGATTGCCATTGCGTACCTTGCGCGGCGTCGACGTCACCTGTGCAAAGCGACACCGGGTCGATTGGCCCTTATCGCCTGCGGTGTATTGTTGATAACCGGTTGTTCGACGGTATCCAACGGTGTGGGTGGTGGTTTGAGTGCATTAAAAGGCGACCCGTATCAACGCAAGGCGTATATCGGTCTGTCGACCGGTGCATCCAGCCTCAACCCGGATACGGTCGGGTCCGGTTACCGGCTTGATCAGGGTGGCAGTGTGGCGGCTGGTTTACATGCCGGACTCGATTTCCATCGTCACCTGACGGCCGAGGCACATTTCAGTAGTCTCGGCGAGGCAACGTTTTTACCAGCCGGCACCATTGGTTACAGTGAATTTGGTGCGAGCCTGTTGGCGGTTTTCGGATCAGAGTCGGGGCTGAATCACCGTAAAGGGTTTATGGCATTTGGGCGTCTTGGCTTCGGTAGCCTGAGCAACACGGCGACAGACATAGAGTTTCAACAGATCAATGGCGCACATGTGCTGATTGGCGGTGGTGTTGAAATTGGACTTCGATACGGTATTGCTATTCGTGGCGAAATCATCTCATACGATGGTGATGCGATGGCGACACAATTAGGATTAAGTTATCGATTTGGTACCGGCAATTCGACGACCACCCGGGTGGCAGAAAAACCGGAAACTGAAGAACCGGTGCTGGCCGCCGCCAAGCCCAAGTCCAGGCCCGAGTCTAAGCCCGAGCCTAAACCCGAGCCCGAGCCAGTGTCAAAACCGACACCCAAGCCAGTGGTGTCAGAGCCAGTAGCACCAGAGCCTGCTGTGGTTGCAGCTGTGGAACCGGCCGCGACGCCATCAGCACCGGCGCCGGAAATTCCGGACGACTGTCAGTCAGACACACAATCATCCAATACAAAATGTCAGTCACTCGATGGTGTGTCCAGTGCTATTCAGTTTGAGCTTTACTCCGATGTACTCACCGGAGAGTCGATAGAAGCGCTCGACAGTGTTGTCGGTCAGCTGGTGGCCTTTGACTGGATAGTGGTTGGTGCGCACACCGACTCCAGCGGTGATGAAGCTGCCAATGTCCGTATGTCGCAAAAAAGGGCAGACTCGGTCAAACGTTATCTGACCACCCGCGGTATCGACGAGCATAAAGTCATCGTACGGGCCTACGGAGAGAGTCGGCCGTTGGTCAGTAATGCCACAGCTGAGGGGCGGCGTCAGAATCGACGTGTTGAAATCTGGACACTGATCAATTAGGCGATGCCGGAAATCGGCTTTCGTTTGCTGAGTCGCACAACCGCTAATGATGATCGCCGCAGTTGTTGGTTTTGTGAGTAATCGCGTTAGCAATCTTGTTACCAGTGTAATTGCCAGCGATATTGCCAGAGTAATTGCCAGAGTAATTGCCAGCGTAATTGCCAGAGTTGTCGTAAGCCTTGGGGGCAGTCACACCCGGGTGTCGGCGATAGCGGTGGCGGGTTGTGGTGTTCAATTTCAATGCAGCGCTGCATTAAAAGTCATCAGTGCGCTATCGTGGCTTTGGGGAGGCGTTGGGTGGCGTTGGGCACTGTTTGGGTTTGTGGTTACCGGCAGGCACTGAGCTGTTATGATCGGGCGGTGAAGCACACAGATAACAACAGATAAGGCTGCGTATGGCAACTCGAATATTAATTCCCGGTGGTGTCCTTGGTCTTGGGTTTGATCCAGCAGCGCTGGCCACAGGCGTCAGTCATCGACCCGATGCCATCTGTATCGACGGCGGCTCTACCGATAGCGGTCCGTTTTACCTCGGGGCTGGCACTGGCAAATATTCCCGCGAATCAACACGCAGTGAGTGGCGACAACTCATGATAGCCCGTGCGTCACTCAATGTGCCGTTGTTATTGGGCTCTTGTGGTACTTGCGGCACTGATAACATGGTTGACTGGATGTTTGACCTGACGAACGAGCTTTGTGCTGAGCTTGGTCAGTCGTTAACCGTGGTACGCCTCTACAGCGAACAAACGAATGACACCCTGATAGATGCGCTCAATGCCGGCCAACTGCAGCCGCTCGATTCTGCTGGCAACACCCCCGAATTAACCGAAGCATCGATTCGACTATGCACCCACAGCGTAGCTTTGGCCGGCGCTGAACCAATGATTCGGGCGTTAGAGATGGGGGCTGATATCGTGTTGGCCGGGCGTGCGACAGATACGGCGGTTATCGCCGCATTACCATTAATGCGGGGTGAACACGCGGGCGCTGCATGGCACGGCGCTAAAATCGGTGAATGTGGTGCACTGTGTTCTACCCATCCCACCAGCGGTGTTATCCAGATTGACTTCGATGACACCGGCTTTACCGTGGTGCCGCTCGCAGAGTCGGCTCGGTGCACACCACACTCGGTGTCTGCGCATATGTTGTATGAAAATGCAGACCCCATCAGACTACTTGAGCCCGGTGGTGTGCTTGATGTCAGCAATGCGTGCTATCACGCCATTGATGAACAGTCGGTACGGGTCACCGGTTCACAATGGCAGGCCATGACGCCGTATACAGTCAAACTCGAAGGTGCACGTGCCGCCGGGTTTCAGACACTGTCACTTGTGTTGTTGCGCGAGCCCCGTTATGTCAAACATGCCGATGCATGGGTGACCCGACTGTCTGGTTTTTTGACCGACGAAATTCAATCGCGTATGCAGTTAACGCCTGCTGATTTTACGCTTGAATTTCGTATTATCGGTCAAAATGCAGTACTGGGCGCATTGGAAACCCGACAGGGTGATCCGGTCGAGGTAGGGGTGATGTTACTGGTCACGAGCGACACCCAACTCAGAGCTACTGAAATTGCCCGGCTCGCCAATCCGTTTTTATTGCATTATCCGCTCACTGACGACGAGTCACTGCCAACGTTTGCGTTCGCCTGTTCTCCAGCAGAATCTGAGCGAGGAGCGGTGTATGAATTTGCGTTAAATCATGTGATGCCACTCGAAGATCCCCTGCAGGCGTTTCGGTATGAAACCACGCAGCTCAACACGTCACACACCGGTCGGGTTAACGCATCATGACACACGACACTGACGCGGTCATGCTGGGTTCACTGGTGACAGCCGTGAGGGCCAAAAACGCGGGTCCGTTTAAAGTCACCATCGATATCTTTGCCGGTAACCCTGACGTCTACGCGCACATACGCACCCAACTTGATAACGCTATCGTTGCCGATCTGCTGCAGGTACCGTTAAACGATTTGCAACGGTTTGAACTCGATGATTTACGGGTGCTGAAATTCAGTTTTCCGCGCCCGGTGGTGCAGGGCAGTGTGCGGGACCGTGATATGCACGGTGCCCAGTTTGCGTGGCTGTTACATGAGTTGCCCATTGCCCGACCCGTCACCCATCCCTAGCCAGAGCTGCCGTTGCCATTTAGGTGTAATTCGCTGGGCAGCCAAATGGCGGTTACAACACTAATAGCGCAAGGCAGGTTGTGTGAACTTAGGCCAAGGCATAGGCATGGGCATGGGCATTTATTGATGGGGCATTCACGCAGTGTCGTTGGTGCAGAGGGCGTCAGGCATCAACACAGTCTGACCACCGGATGTTAAGCCCGGTGGTGCGGGCAGGGCTTATTCGTGAAGTTGATTACTCAGGTCAGTTACCCCAGTTAATTATCAAGGTTAACTATCAGGGTTAATTACCCGAGTTAATTACCCTGGTTAATTATCCTGGTTAATTGCGTGGGGTTAATTGCGTGGGGGTTTTTATTTAATGTCGTCTGGGCTGTCGCTGTCGTCGCCTTTACCGTTACCGCCATTGGGTGGTGTGCCAGATTCGACAGTGGGTTCGGCTGCGTCTGCAGCCATATCAATGGCATTGGCCATTGTCGGCTCAACCAGTGTCGGCTCAACCAGTAATCCCAACTTGGCTGCACGTACATTCCACTGCTGTCGGGCAAGTACCTGCATATCGTCGGTGTTGTCGAGCTCATCCACGATTTCAAGACCCAGCAAAGTCTCGATCACGTCTTCCATCGTCACAATGCCGGACATCCCGCCAAATTCGCCGACAACCATGGCGATATGCTCGCGGTTGTCGGTAAAGTGACTGAACAATGCCGACATCGGATACTCTTCCGGCACGCCGGTTAACTCACGACGTATCGATGACAGGGGTTGATCGTGTTGTTGGCCTACCAGTCCGCTGAGCAGGTCGTCTTTCAAAAAGAAGCCTGTTACGTGATCGACGCTGTCCGAAAACAGTGGGATGCGTGAAAAACGAAGTTCGGGGTGTCGGTCATGAAAGTCGGCCAGCGTCGTATTCTCGTCTGCGGCCACAACCACCGTGCGTGGTGTCATCACATCCTTGGCATGAATAGAGTCGAAGCGCAGAAAGTTTTTCAGTAACCGACTTTCGCGCTCGTCGAACACACCATGAGTGGTGCCGAGTTCGGTCATCGCCGAAAAATCTGCACGACTGAACACACTCTTGTCCTTGTCTTTTTTCAGGGTGCGGGTAATCACCTGACTGATCGCTACCAGCGGCGCCAGCAGGAACAGGATGATTTTCAGTGTTTTGACCGTAAACGGCGTAAGCTCTTTCCAATAATTGGCACCGAGCGTCTTCGGAATTATTTCGGAGAGGATCAGGATGGCCAGTGTCATCACCACGGGCACGACCAGTGTCGACGTTACCGAAGCCCCCCAAATGGCGGTTGCCTGACTACCTACACCGATAGCGCCGACTGTGTGCGCAATGGTATTGAGCGTCAGAATGGCAGCCAGAGGTCGGTCGATGTTTTTCTGAAAGTCAGCGAGATCAGCACCAAGCGCCGGGTCTTCGCTGGCGAGGCGTTGCGTGTGTGTGGGTGAAATGCTCAGCAGCACCGCCTCCAGTACGGAACACAGAAACGAGGCCAGAATAGAGACGAGGAAAAAAATGATAATCAGTGTGTACATGGAAGGGCGTGGGCCTGCTTGTCATCGTGAGTACGGTGGAGCGAAGTATAAATCACTAATTGTCCCGGCCACAGGTCTATATTACATTAGACCCCGAGACCGTAATGGATTCCCCCATGGTACCGTATTACCGACCGGCCACGCTGACTGAGTGCCTGGCATTGCTCGATGCCCGCTACACCATCGTCGCGGGCGCCACTGACGTCTATCCGGCACGCGTGACCCGACGCGCCAGTGGGCGTCCGGTGAACAACCGCTGGGTCGATATTAGCGGTGTGCAGGGCTTGCGTGGCGTCACCGTCACGCCAACCGATATCAGAATTGGTGCCTTAACCACTTGGTCTGATCTCTTTGATCATGATCTGCCGCCCGCATTCGATGGCCTGAAGGCTGCGGCCAAAGAAGTGGGTGGGCGCCAGATTCAAAATCGCGGCACATTAGCCGGTAACCTGTGTAATGCGTCACCGGCCGCTGATGGCGTGCCACCGCTGTTGTGTCTGGATGCGTCGGTGGAGCTAACCTCTGTAGAGGGCACGCGGACGTTGCCGCTGTCATCATTTCTGATTGCCAACCGGCGCACCGCGCGCAAACCCGGTGAGTTGTTGTCGGCCATTGTGGTACCGACACCATCGGCGCGTGTCAAAACCGGGTTCGGCAAGATCGGTGCGCGCCGGTATCTGGTGATATCCATTGCGATGGTTGCTGTCGCCATTGAGACTGATGACAGCGATGTGGTCACCGACGTCAAGCTCAGTGTGGGCTCATGTTCGCCAGTGGCAACGCGCTTGCCGCACATCGAGCAGCAGCTCATCGACCAATTCCAGCACAGTGACAACACCAGCCAGGTCATCCACGATGTGGTGACCGAACACGCCTTTGCACAAACCGGCAGTCTGACGCCGATCACTGATATCCGCTCAGACGCTGCCTATCGACTCAGTGCGGCTGTCGTGCTGACCCGCCGTGTGCTGCATGATCTTGTGGTCGCGCCGGGCGATACCGCAAGCCAATCCGGCGGGGCAAAATCATGAGTGGCACCGAGACACTGTTACCATCGTCTATCGAGATCAATGGCCAGGTACAGAATATCTCGATCAACCCGATCCACTCATTGGCCACGGTACTGCGCGATCAGCTCAAATTGACCGGCACCAAACTCGGCTGTGAAGCGGGCGACTGCGGTGCCTGCACGGTGTTGATAAACGGGGATATGGCCTGTGCGTGCCTGGTGCCGGTGGGCCAGTGTCTGGATGCCAGTGTGCACACCATCGAATCAACGGCACTGGAGCCGTACCTCGGTCGGCTGCGCCAGGCGTTTCTGGCGTGCGGTGCCGCGCAATGTGGTATCTGTACACCCGGCATGTTGATGTGTGCGGTTGATTTGCTGTCGCGTAATCCGTCGCCGGACCGACAAAGTGTTGAAGACGCATTGGGTGGCACGCTGTGTCGGTGTACCGGCTACCTTAAAATCATTGATGCCGTGTTGCTCGCGGCAGATTCGACGTTTAAGCCTGATGCAGTCACGACACAATCTGCGATGCAGTTCGCGCCTCAGGTTGGGCAGTCTGTCACCCGCATTGACGGAATGGATAAAGTATCGGGTACGGCGCTATTCGCCAGTGACACGGCACCTGACAACGCGTTGTGGGTTCGTTTGGTGAGATCACCGCATGCGCACGCGGTGTTTGAGCTGGGTAATTTTGACCAGCTCTTGCATGAGTATCCTGGTCTCATTCGAATACTGACTGCCGCTGATATTCCCGGACGTAACGGCTTCGGTATTTATCCTGATATCAAAGACCAGCCAGTACTCGCCGATGGTCTGGTGCGATACCAGGGAGAGCCGATACTGGCGTTAGTTGGCGATCAAAAAACGGTGGAATCCCTGCGTTGGGACACCTTACCCATCCATTGGAATCCACTGCCGTCACTCGACACTGTCGATGATGCGATGGCTGAAAATACCCAGGCGTTACACGAGCACATCCCGGATAACTGCTTAATCGAAGGGCGTGCGATACGCGGTGATACCACTTGTTTCTCTGATGAAACTGCGGCGGCCGGTTTGGTCATTGCCGGCAACACCTTTACTACACCGTTTGTCGAACACGCCTATATTGAGCCGGAAGCAGGGTATGCACGCCGGGTCGGTGATCGTATAGAAGTTTTTGTGACCACCCAGGCGCCACACATGGATCTCGAGGAGGTAGCGGGTGTATTGGGTATCGAGCTTCAGGATGTACGTATCATACCGAGCACCTGTGGCGGTGGCTTCGGTGGCAAGCTTGATGTGTCGGTGCAACCCATTCTGGCGGTCGCGGCGTGGGTCACCGGTCAACCGGTCCGCATGGTGTTTAACCGTATTGAAAGTATGGCGTCCAGCACCAAACGACATCCGTCGCGCATCGCGTTGTCAGTGGCCGCCACGCCAGACGGTATGCTCCACGCGATATCCCTTGACGGTGTCTTTAACACCGGTGCCTATGCTTCGTGGGGGCCAACGGTGGCGGGGCGTGTTCCGGCGCATTGCACCGGACCTTATGCGATTGCGCATGTGCACTGTCGTACTCGCGCAATACACACGCATCAGCCGCCATCCGGTGCCTTTCGGGGGTTTGGTACGCCACAGTCTGCGTTAGCGCGCGAAGTGGTACTGGATCAACTGGCCGATCAGCTCAACCTCGACCGGTGGGAGCTGCGGCATCGCAATGCATTTAAAGCCGGTGACACAACGCCTACCGGACAAACGCTCGATCACAGTGTGGGGATGGTGGCTTGCCTCGATGCTCTGCACCCGGCTTGGATCAAACTGAACGCCGAGGTTACAACCTTCAATGCACAACAGCACACGTCACGACGTCGTGGTGTGGGTATCGCGTGTATGTGGTACGGGTGTGGCAATACCGGACTCAGTAACCCATCGACACTGCGGGTCGAGCTTCGCTCCAACGGGCGATTGGTTTTTTATAATGGTGCTGTCGATATCGGACAGGGTTCCAGTACGGTGCTGCTCCAAATTTGTGCCGACGCAGTCGGGCTGCCGTTACACAAATTCGATTGTGTTAACGGTGACACTGACCTGACCGATGATGCCGGTAAAACATCAGCCAGTCGCCAAACGTTTGTGTCCGGTAAAGCGGCAATGCTTGCCGGGCTTGATTTGCGTCAAAAACTGCTTCAACTGCTCAACACAGATAATACTGCAACTCTGGCACTTGACGACACAGGGCTAGGTGTCGAGGGTGGTGCCGAACGTATAGACTTTGCTTCATCGGTTGCCGTGGTCGCCGACGGTGTCGGCACCTTTGACCCGCCGGTGACGCCGTTGGATGCCGATGGTCAGGGACGTGCCTATGCCACTTACGCCTTTGCAGCGCAGGTGTGTGTGGTCGAAGTCGATACCGATACCGGGCAGGTGACGCCGGTGCGCTTTGTTGCTGCGCACGATGTGGGGCGCGCTGTGAACCCTCAACTGATAGAGGGGCAGATACAAGGTGGTATTGTGCAAGGTATAGGTATGGCGTTAATGGAAGAGTATTTGCCGGGGCGCACAGACAACCTGCACGATTACCTGATTCCTACCTTTGGTGATATTCCCGACATCGATATTCTGCTGATCGAAGAGCCAGAACCGTTGGGGCCGTATGGTGCGAAAGGCGTGGGTGAGCCAGCACTGGTACCGACACCAGCTGCGATTGTCGGTGCCATTCGGCATGCCACAGGCGTGACGGTCACGGCACTACCCGTGCTGCCACATCGTTTGCATCAGGCACTGCGGGCGCAGCCTGACGACACCAAAAAGACTGGCGGTCCCGACGCCACTGGTGGCCTCAATGCAACCGACAGTTTAAATGCAACCGAGAATCCGAATGCAACCGACAGGCTCGATGCAGCGGATAAGCCAACAGGCGGCGCACAATGACAACGCGTGATCTTCGAGATCGCACCACAGACTTTGGTGCCGAGCCAGACGAGAACGGACTCATCCGCTGTGACGCCTGTCCGGTACTGTGTCGTATAAAGCCGGGCAGAACCGGCGCGTGCGACCGTTACGCTAACGACAACGGACAATTGGTGCGTTGTGCACCGGTAACGCTGTCAATCAATAATACAACAGCGGGTCAGTTGGCAAAGAGTGCGACACCCGACCCGGCCGACTCACGCCACCCGGATACAACAGAGACAGCCATTGCAACAGCCCCGTCCACCGACGACCTGACACCCGAGACGGTTTTTGTCACAGGCATTGGTTCCGGCACGACATACCCGGACTATAAACCAGCGCCATTTATTGTGTCTGCGAGTCATCACGGCGTAGACACCGTAACCGTGGTCACTGAGGGTATATTCAGTTACTGCGGCGCTCGGGTGAAAATCGATACAGACCGGCATCTCGGTGCTGAGTGCGCAACCGTTTTTGCCGACGGGCAAGCGGTGGGGCATGTCACCACCGCTGAGTACGGTTCGCAAATGCTGTCGTTAGGGGGTGTTCATCACTTGACCGGCGGGTCGAAAAAAGAGGGTCGGGTCACCTGCGAGACACTGTTGGCGTTATGTAATCGTGAGGCGGTGGATTTAACGATTGATAACGGTGCCCGGATAACCGTGCAGGCCGGACAGGCACCGATCGTCAACGGTGTACCGGAGTCTCGTATGCGGGTTGGTTGTGGTTCTGCCACGGTGGGCATATTTGCGCAGCAGTGGCATGGTCTGGTTGATGAAGTGATTGTTGTCGATGATCACATCACTGGTGTGTTGTCGGAGCATCAGGCCGGTAAGTGCCTCAACATGCCCGAAGCCGGTGTGAAAGTCGCGGGTGCGAAATCAACGCCCGGTCGGTATTTTAAGGTGGCCAATCCAGGGCAGGGGTGGGGTGGCACCGACATCAGTGAACCGCTGTCGATTATCCGTACCGTTGATCCGTCGAAAGCGTGGGCAGGCCTTCGCTTGCTGATGACCAGTACAACTGGAGAGGACGTTGCGTATTATGTGCTCGATGAGCAGTTGCAACCGGTCGAACAGTCAGTGCCACCGGAATTGCAGCTGACCATTGATCGTATCGGCGAGAATTGTGAGCCAAGCCTTGCCACCGTGATTTTTACAGCCGGTGCCGGCGGGTCGTTACGTGCTGGCGTGACCGAAAATCCGGTACGCCTGACACAAGCAGTAGCACGCGGTGACGTCACCATCACGATGGGTGGCGCGCCGGTGTATGTTATGCCAGGTGGCGGCATCACGGTGATGGCTGATGTGCTGGCGATGCCGCTGCAATCCTTCGGTTATGTTCCGACACCGGCACTGGTCGCGCCGCTGGAATTTACATTGTCACAATCGTTATACCTCGACAATGGCGGTCACCGCGATCACATCGTATCGGTTGACGAAGTCATTCGGCAGCTGGGGCCGCACTCACGACTGGAGTCGTGGTTACCGTCGAATCCCTGGCCCTTCGACACCGGGGTGTCCCGTGGGACGATACGTTCGTCATGACGTCACACGGTCCGATTGCCAGAACCTTTGACAAGGTCGGTGCTAACGGGCGTGATCGTCATCCGGCACTACACCTGCACTTTGGTCCCATAGATCTCATCATCGAGTGTGAGGCATCACCACAAGAGCGACAGCGGCTGTTCGGCATGGCCACACAGTGGTTTGCCCCGGTGCTCACAACACTCGCGCAAGAATTACCCCTGCTTAGACAAACGCTGGCCCGCCCGGGCGCACCCACCGTTGAGGGGCCGATCGCACGACGAATGGTGCACGCGTGCAACCCGTTTATTGCATCTCGCGTAACGCCAATGGCGGCGGTGGCAGGCGCGGTGGCAGATGATTGCCTTGCCTGCCTCACCGCAGCAACAACAGCGACCAAACTTTGGATCAACAACGGTGGCGACATCGCGGTGTGGCTCAATCCGGAGGCTACCCTGTCGGTCGGAATGATTGCCGATCCGTCAAACGGACAACCCGATGGCGTCATTCAGCTGGATGCGTCTATGGGTATCGGTGGTATTGCAACATCGGGTCGTGCGTCGTCGCAATCACTTGATACTGCACCTGCACATAGCGGTACTTCTGGTGGTCGCAGTTTCTCTTTGGGCATTGCCGATGCGGTAACGGTGCTTGCGCACAACGCGGCGACTGCCGATGTTGCTGCGACACTCATCGCCAACGCTGTCGATCTGCCTGGACATGCGGGCATTACACGAACACCGGCCACTGAGCTTGACCCCGACAATGATCTCGGTAAACGGTTGGTTGTCACTGATGTGGCGCCCGAGATGCTGGATACGGACGACAGGGTCAAAGCGCTTCGCGGAGGCGTCATGTTGGCGCAGCATTACTGTGCGCAATCATTGATACAGGGTGCCGTTATTCGTTTGTATGATCACGTTGAACTGGTTTTACAGCCCGAATTATCTGCGCCCCATTCCGCATCGGACAAGCCGTCGTTAAACAAGCGGTCCCAAAACAAGTCAACCTTGTGCAAGTCAACCGTGTGCAAGTCAACCGTGTGCAAGTCAACCGTGTGCAAGTCAACCGTGTGCAAGTCAACCGTGTGCAAGTCAATTGGGCCCGAGGCATCTTTGTCGGTGCAGTCGGTCGCAGGTTGATTCAACAATTATGTAACCCACCAGGGGGCGTTGGTTTGATTCTCTGGTCACAGGAGCCCTGTTATGAATGATATTACGATCCGCAAGTTGCTGGTGGTTATTGAAGAGACACATCGTGAGCTCTCGGAAAGTGTGTCGCCTGCGACACGCAAGGCGACAGCGATGGCGGTCATCAATAACCCGTTTGCCGGTCAATACGAACCTGATCTTGAGGCATTGATGGCTATCGGAGAAACCCTGGGTGGTCAACTGGGTACAAAGGCCGTGGACGCACTGGGCGTCTCGCCGCAACAAATAGAGAGTTATGGCAAAGCGGTGATTGTGGGCGAAAACGGCGAGTTGGAACATGCTGCTGCTATATTGCATCCACGACTGGGTGCACCGCTTCGCCAGGCCGTCGAGAAAGGTGCCGCCCTCGTGCCATCCGCAAAAAAACGTGGCGGTATGGGAACGCCTATCGATGTGCCGTTAGGGCACAAGGATGCAGCCTATGTGCGCAGTCATTTTGATGCCATGGAGGTACGGGTGCCCGATGCGCCGCGAGCGGATGAACTCGTCGTGTGTGTCTCTGTCGCCGACAGTGGCAGACCGTTACCACGCGTCGGTGGATTAACGCATGATGCTGCTGTCGGTAACGATGGGCTTCGTTAGGAGAAAATAATGTCTTCCGTATTGTTGGTTAAAAATATTGGTCTGATGCTGTCCGGCGCGCTGGAAAATCCAGTGTTGGATGCTGACGCCATTTTGGTTCGAGATGGTGTCATCGACTCCATCGGTAAACTGGCTGACCTTGATGGTGACAATGCTGACACCGTTGTTGATGCTGCCGGCACCACGTTGTGTCCCGGTTTGATCGATTCGCATGTACATCCTGTGATCGGTGACTGGACACCGAGGCAAAATCAGTTGAATTGGATTGACAGTTATATGAACGGTGGTGTGACAACCATGATCTCTGCCGGTGAAGTGCATCTGCCGGGTCGGCCCAAAGATGTCGTCGGGCTCAAAGCAATGGCCATCACTGCACAACGGGCGTTCAGTAGTTTCAGACCGGGCGGCGTTAAGATACATGCAGGTGCTCCGGTGTTGGAGCAGGGTATGGTCGAAGAAGACTTTAAAGAACTGAGCGAGGCGGGTGTAACGCTACTGGGTGAGGTGGGTCTTGGTGGTGTTAAACAGGGTGATGAGGCCAGAAAAATGGTCGCATGGGCGCGAAAATACGGTATTCAGAGCACGATACACACCGGGGGGCCTTCCATCCCGGGGTCCGGGCTGATTGATGCTGACGTGGTGCTCGAAGCCGATGCCGATGTGATTGGCCATATCAACGGTGGTCACACAGCGCTACCACTCGATCAAATTCGCTGTCTGTGTGAGAGCTGTACCCGGTCTGTTGAAATTGTCCATAACGGGAATGAGGTTGCCGCGTTGTTTGCGATGCGCACCAGCATGGAACTCAACCAGCCCGAACGCATTATTCTCGGTACTGACTCGCCCGCAGGTTCCGGTGTACAGCCGCTCGGTATTTTGCGCCTGATTTCTTTATTGTCGAGCATGGGTGACGTGCCAGCGGAAATCGCGTTTTGTTTCGCGACGGGTAACACTGCGCGGGAGCGAAAGCTCAATTGCGGTTTACTCGAACCCGGTCGAGTGGCTGACTTTGTCATCATGGATCGTGCGCAGCACACGGCAGGGAAAACCATACTCGAGAGCGTGCAACTCGGCGATCTTCCGGGCATCAGTATGGTGATTATCGACGGTGTGGTGCGTTGCACCCGATCCAGAAACACACCACCGGCGGAACGCATGGCAGTTGCTTCATAGCAGGTGTACTGACGATTGGGAATCGTGCGTGTAAAAAAGGAAGGGGAAAAGGTTGGTTGAAGTACGGCTGGCGATTGCCAGCCGTACAGTCTAAGTTAACCTAACAATAGCGTATCGTCTGACTTAGATGTCGAACACGAGGTTCAGCGAGGTGACGCTGTCGCCGCTTGAGCTCAGTGGGTTACCGGCATCGGTAATATCACTGTTGTTACGGGTGAAGTGGCTGATTTTCAGCGCCATGCCTTCAGCTACTTTGAACGCCAGACCTAAACCAATTTCGGTGAAGGTGTTGTCGCCAAAGTCAGCACGCAAATCTGCGTTGAAGGTTGCTGTGTCGTTGAATCGGCGAACGAAGTTCAGGCCGAGGTAACCAATGCCACCGTCGATGCTCTCACCGAAAACCTGATCCAGGTTCTTGTTACCGAAACCTGCTTCACCTGAGAAAAAACCAGTCTCGTTGTTGTAGAACTTGTGACCGATACCGATAACCTGGCGGGTTGAAGAGTCAATGTTTGCTGGCTCATCTGTTTCCCAATCGAGGATACCGAAGAAGTAGGTACGCTCACGCCAGTAGTACTTCGGCTGATAGCCCAACGCGATTCGGTCAGAATCATCACCGGTTACGATGTTTCGGACCGGAAAGCCTGTGCTGTCGTCAATCACAACCGCGCCGGTTTCATCACGCTCTTCGACAACAATAGAAGAACTGCCTTTGAATACCGTACCGAATACAAGGTGTTCCCATTTACCAACGGTTTTACCCAGACGGATAGAGCCTGAGATAGAGGATGATTCCGAATTACCGGTTGCTGAAGACGCACCCAGCGTAGCTGATCCGCTCCAACCCTGAGTCAGGGATGAGGCTGTGTCGCTCAGAGACTGAGCGGCAGCAGAACCTGCGAACAGCAGTGCCGCAGAAGATACAATTGCGAGTTTTTTCATAATACTTCCTTTACGTTATTAAATCGATTGTGTGTCGTGATTTTTGCCTGATACAACTTAAGTGTGGTGCAAACTCATGTATGTCATGTGTTTTTTCGTTCAAAATTGAACATGTTTTGTCGTGCTCTTCCTTAGGCTTTATTCTCCTCGTTAACGTTTCTGCTTGATCTGGTCCATTCAGTCTTGCCTGTATAGCATCACCTTGTTTGCAGTAGCTCTGTCCGTATAGCCCTGTTCGTGTACTTCTGTTCGTCTACTCCTGTTCGTTCAGGCCGGTCTTTTACGCTTTACACTGCAGCGTGCTTTTCGGTGGACCGTGTGTGTTCAGTACGCACCCGGTACATGATCAGTTGCAGGCCATTCAGCATTATGTCGCCCGCCATACGTAAAGATAGACTAGTTAAATGACATTACTATGACATTACCTTGCTATTTTCAGGTGTATCTTCTTCTGCGCCGTAACGCTGTGTTTGTCCTTATGCTGCTTTTTTACTGGCTTGTTGATGGCCTGTTGCTTCCATGAGTTCAGAGGCGTACAAATTCAGTCTGCAATGGCTCACCAATTCTCCCGGTAACACCAGCACACCCATCAGTACACCCATCGAAAGTCATATAAATGGCAGGCGTGTTGGTTGTCAGTCACGCCCTTCAGGCCTGTCACGCGGCTGTATGGGTCCGCGCTTTTAGACTGCGATGTTTTTTTGGGCTGCGACGCTCCTTGTCTGTGACGCTTTATCAACGACGCTTTATAAACGGATGTCGCGCGTTCGTGTTGCCGCGTAACCATGATCTGCCTATCGCCGGGCATTCACCGGTGGTCCACCCATTGTTCCCTCGCGGTGTAAGGGCCAATCGTTTACTGGCTATTCACCAGTGGCGGTCTCGGGTGGCAGTCTCGCACTTTTCCGTTGCCTATTGCTTCAGTGACAGTCAGCTGTTGGTCTGCGATGACATTACTCGCCACTGTCGTTGTGATGCCTCTGGTTGTTTTAACCTTTACCTGTTACGACCCTGTTTGCTGCCAAACCTGTTTGCTGCCTACCCCGGTTACTGCCATCTCTGTTACGTTACGGCCTTCTGTTTTTATGACTCTGCTGCCGAACATTGCCGCGTCATTGCGTTGTCATTCATCGTGGCCGTGATCTCGGCAGTGATCGGGGCCGTGATCTCGGTAGTGATCGGGGCCGTGATCGGGGCATCGCTTGAGTCGCGGTGTTACATAATTTTGACTACCACGCTGACCATGCAAATTATACGTCGTGCATCGGACTTTTGACTTTGTTATTGTAAACTATTGTGTCTACGCAAGCATTGCTTAGCACTCACAATAACCTGGTTTTCAAGCACTGTAATCATGGCAGACACGAGCAATAAAAACGCATCACGTCAATCAATACAAATGATTGTACTCGACAGCGTAGAGCTCACTGCCCGCAGTGGGATAAGTATTGAACGTTTGTCCGACGCAGAATATTGTTTGTTGGAGCAGCTGCTTAGTTTTCCGGAAAAAGCGCTGCAAACAGAGTCACTGCAGGAAACGCTGTCAGGTGTCGAAGGCGCATCCGGCACACGATCTGACACCGAGAAGAAACTGCGTAAATTGATTGCCACTGTGAATGCGCTGCACCCGGCGTTTCCATTAGTGCGACGCCTTGGCAAAGACACGTGGATCTATACCGAGGTCAAGCCGCTCAAAAAAGGTCGACACCGGTAGCGGGTACCGGCTGGCCACCTCTGGCCACATCTGGCCACCTTTTTGGGCCATAGGTCACGACAGGTGTCGCCGACGCTGCCGGATACTCACAATAGGGTCGATGCTGTTACAGTAGTGCCACTCTCCAGTGATCAGCGTCTGGCCTATGACACATCAAAAGCTCCCCATAGAAAAACTGCGGCAGTTGGGCGAGCGGTTGTTTGTGAAGGCGGGGCAAATCATTTTTCACGAAGGACAACCCGACACTCGTATGCTCTTGATTGAGTCCGGTACCGTCAATATCGGTTCACCGACACAGAGTGGCGGGCGCTTGTCGTTTAACGTGCTGTCCCGTGGCGATATTTTTGGTGAGGTCTCCATGATCGACGAGGGTCCGCGTACAGCTGAAGCGATCGCGGTCACTGATGTGGTGCTCGTTTCGCTGAGCAAATCGCAATACTGTGCGGCGTTTGGTTCGGATGCCGAAGCGTGGAAATCGCTGTCGAAGCTGCTGGCAATGCGCATTCGTTGGATTAACGACCACAGTGAGCACAGCCCGTTGTTGTCGTCCAAATCGCTGGTGATGTCCAAAGTGCTGCTACTCGACACGCAGCGCGACAACACGTGGGTAAAAGCCAACCAGCAAACGCTGGCCAGTGCCAGCGGTATTACCCGAGAACACACAAACCGTGTGCTGCAGGATCTGAAAACAGACGGTTTGATCGAACTGCGCCGGGGCGGTTACCGCATCACCTCCTATGCAGCCATGACCAAAGCGCTTGAAAATCAGGTCAGTTAGTGGTTGGTGTCCCGTGCCGGTATTTGCACACGGTCACAAAAACCACGTGACATCGTGTTTGGGTTGATTTTCGTGGCATGAAACCTGTTGGATGGAAAGTCGGTGCGCAAATGGCGCATCTATCCTGTCAGCCACAGTGTGTCAGAAGCGTACATGAATTCCGACTTAAAAGATCGACTCCGTTGTTCATCTCTTTTCCGTGTTGGCAGCTTTTCGCCACGCTCCTGTGAGCGCACGGTTATGCCGGTCACGGCGTCCCCAACGAACAGAACCGGCACAGTTGGGTCAGCGTTGGCCAGCACGCTGTTGCTGATGCAGGGTGGATTGGCATTCGCTGATACAGGGTCAGTACCGGGTTGGGTAAACAGTTATGCCGCTGATGGACAGTGCTATTGTGCGCCACAGCTGGATGCCGGATTTGCCAGAAAGGTATTGCCAACGCCGGTTGGCGGTCAATCGGTATCGCAGATTTGTCAGCGTATCGGGCAGGGACCAACACTGAAGCTGACCAACGACTCGTTTAATCATCCGGTTTACACCGATGCACAGTGTGGTCATGGACCGACACTGCCAACCTCGACCAACGATATCACTACCTGCGATGGCCAAATCTCGATGGATGCCAGCGATTGCGCAGGCAAAGGGCCGACCTGGGATCTGGTGGCAGCTTACTCACGACCGGCCGTGAAGACCGACGCCAACAAAGCAGCGGCGAACACAACCGATCAGAAAAAGAGTCAGCCAGCGGCGGTGGCAAAGGCTCCCACCGCGGATACAGTCAAACCCAAAAAACAACAGTCCGACGTAGCCGCGGTGACTAAAGACGAGCCGCCGCGTCTGGCAACGATTATCAAAACCGTGCCACTGACACCGAAGTCTGATGCAAAGACATCGTCCAATACAGTGAAAGATACCGATATAGAAGCGCTGCCATTAGCCACAGTTGTCAGTGAGCGACCGCTGAAGGCGGCAACACCAGCCCCGCTAAAATCGGTGAAGACCAAACCAGCTGCGGTGACAGTCACACAACCTAAAGATACAACGGCGTTGGCAGAGCCTTCAACGCCTGCCATTACCGATGCTCAAACCAAAACCACTGCCGCTATCGTTGCGCCAGACGTAAACCCAGACGTAAACCCAGACGCTAACCCAGACGCAACCCCGGACAATACAGACGTTGCGGCTGCCGAGACAAAGGCCGATGAGAGTGCCAGTGTGGTCACTGACTCGGATGATGCCGTGGCTGTGGTGACCGATAACCAAAACGAGTCAGCGCCCATTGACGCAACTCCTTCAGCAGCGCGCGTGGTCACACCGCTACAAACAACCGGTGACGGTGGCTACGTCTCGCTACTGCCCATTAACTACAACTTCGGTGGGGCAGGCCTTGCCGTCGGTGGCGGTTTTGCTGTCATCGATCAATGGATGCTTACCGCCAGGGCTGCCGCCGCCAACACCTACACCGAGGCTCGGGTGGGTGCACAACGCGAGCAACAACTGGCGAGTTTACCGTTCAGTCTGTTGTTGGCGGCCGGGGTCGAATACGGCCGCTTCGACTGGGATGATGCTGAGCTCGATGACACTGGAATCTTCGCCAGCGGCGCACTGGGGTACCAGTTCAGTCCAGCGCTGACCGGTGCGGCAGGACTTAACATCAGTACATTCTTTGAGGGTGATCCATCCTTGTTCGGACAGATGGCTTGGCGACTCAGTCGTGCACTGTCGCTGACCGGCCAAGCCGAGCTCGGCGATAACGATAACGTCGGTGTCGGCGTTGTGTTCAATTACTAGGAGCGGATCATGATGACCAATACGACCGTTTCCCCTGAGACAACCATGACCAACGCTCCAATGATCCGACTGCTGATTCCTGCCTGTCTCCTGATGGCGCTTGGCGCTTGTGGTGAAAGTGATCTGGCGGATATCCGTTCAGATGCGCTTGCGGCAGCACAGCAACAAGGTGCCACGATAAACCCGGTGAACAGCAGTAACAACGGCAACACAGCATTGGCTGCCACAGATGGTACTGTCGACAGTGACAGCAATACCGACACGCCAGCGGAGACGGTGCGATCTGATGTGGATGTGTTGTTGGAGAGTCACTCGCTGGTGTTCTCTGATGAATTTAACGCGGCGACTCTGGACGCTGGCAAATGGAATACCGCTTTCCAATGGGGCCCTGATGTCGTGATTATGGATGAGCTCCAGTATTACGTCGACACACAGGAAGAGCCTGACTTTGGTTATGACCCTTTTATGATGACCGGTAATGAACTGGTGATCACCAGTGTGCAGACACCACCTGATCTGTCTGCTGATGCCAATGGGCAACCGTATCTGTCCGGCGCAATGACGAGTCAGGGTTTGTTTGATTTTCAGCGCGGTTATGCCGAAATTCGTGCAAAACTGCCAGACGGTCGCGGCTTTTGGCCGGGTTTCTGGATGCTTGGAACAGAATTCGTTGACCTAAAACCGCAGCTGTATGTGATGGAAAATCGTGGCGACAACGGGTCACTGGTTTACCATCGATACAACTATACCAACGCTGATGGAGAATTTATTGCGTCCGATTTGTATCGCACACCTGGCGAGGACTTCATTAACGAATTCCACACTTATGGTGTGCAATGGACCGAAGACGCGATCACCTGGTATGTCGATGGCAACGCTGTGCAAACGCTGGTTGATACTCAGATCCCTGCACAGGATATGTACCTGATTCTGAATCAGACAGTCGGTGGTTGGTTGCCGGAAGCACCGGATGAGACCACTGAGTTTCCGGGCGAGTACGTCATTGATTATGTGCGGGTCTATCAACCCGTTAACTGATTGTGCCTGCGATATACTGGTTTGCACTGACTGAATTTTAGTGCAATTAACACCTGCGCGCTTCCCGGGTGTTGTCATAGCGGTGCTGTCATTTTGTATGAGTGACAGCAGACGCACTGATCTGCTGTTCTCTGAACCAGATGTATAGCCCACTGGCCACGATAATCAGTGATCCGACGATAACGGTGAGCGTCGGTGGCGTGTCGAAAAGATACCAGCTAAACAGCGACATATACACCAGCTGACTGTAGACAGCCGGTGCCAGCGTTGACGCTTCGGCAAACCGATGTGCAATGGTCAGCAGTGAGTGACCGAGCATGCCCAACGCACCCAACATGACCAGCATCAACCATTGCTGTGCATTGGCAGGCCATACAAACACCACTGCCATCATCGGCGCCAACACCAACACACCGACCCCTGATCCGTAAAACTGACTGACTGGATTACTGTCGATGCCTGCGGTAATGCGACTCATCAGAAAGTAGCCTGAGGCACCGAGCAGCGCGGCTACAGCATACAGAATATGCCAGTCAAAGCTGGTTCCCCACGGTTGGATAATGATCAACACCCCACAAAAGCCCACCAGCACGGCGACCAGTCGACGTATGCCCACCTTTTCACCCAACACCGGCATGCTGAGTAAGCAGATAACCAACGGTGCACCATTAAACATGGCGGTGGTCACGGTCAGTGGCAGGTAGATCAGCGCGGTAAAATTGCAAATCGTACTGATCATTAGCAACGAACCTCTAAAAATCTGCTGCGCCGGAATTGCCGAGCGCCAGAGTGCGCTGCCCTGACGTGGCAGAAACAACACCAGCACCCAAACAAAATGAAAAAAGTACCGAAAGAAAGCAACCTGTAGCGCGGGCACCGATGCTTCGACCAACCACTTGGCCGTGGCATCCAGGGTTGCGAACAGGAAAAAGGCGGTTAGATTCAGCCCGACAGCCAGCTGCAGGCGGTTTTCCCGGAGGTGATAACGCGAATCAGGACTCACTGTTACATCCTGTTACGGTTTGTTTCATCGGTGCAATGCGTTTTCATTTTCGAGGTCCGATAATGGATACATCCCTGAGGTGTTCAGGTGCATTTAACCCGGAGAAAAAACATATGAACATAAAATCTGTACTGTATCGAGCAGCCGCAGTTGTGACCGCAGGCGCTGTGTTTTTGGTGACGTTGCCGTTAACACTGTGGGTCGTGTCGGTAGTCTTTTTGATGGCTTGTGTCTCTTCTATAGTGCTCGCGTACAAACTACGCCGGTTGCAAAAAGAGGGCGTCGTGTTTACCCATGTTGCCGATGCGGCCCCGGGGCAGAACCAACGATATGGCAGCACATCGGTAAGCCAGTCAGAAACGCCATTGGGTAGTTTGGGTAGTTCTGTCTCTGCCCGACGTGCGTCCGGTGCCACCATCACTGGTTCGTACCGCGTTGTGTCCGACTAGAACGATGCGTACCAGTAGAGCCCGAGGTGCGGTCAGAACGCTTGGGCTCACCTCGGCCGGTTTTGCGTTGACGCGAGCCAGTGCCCGAGCCAGAGCCCGAGCCCGAGCCCGAGTCAGGGCCTGACTTTCCTGCCGTCTTTTTGCCAACATTCTTTTTGCGTGTCACCTTTTTGCCAGCCGCCTTGTGTGCGGACGGTGCTGACGATTGCGATGCGTTGTCTCCTGAGCGACTGAAACGCCGCTTACCACGCTTTTTAAACGTAGGTTTCGCTCTTGTCGCGCGACCGGGTAGCCCCGATCCTAACCCTGCCAATGCCGCTGGCGACATAACACGGCTGTCATCTATCAATCGATGCAGTTCATGAATCAGCGGTTCCATCAATGCGCCGTAGTTGGCGCGCCTCTCACGAATAGCGGTTAACAACGACTCCCATTGTGCTGTTCTGTCAGGCAGCGTAACGACGTCGGGCAGTGCTTCAATAAACGCGATACCGGTTGCGGTTGCCCGTAATTCGCGACGTTCACGGGTAATGTAGTCACGTCTGATCAGTAGCTCGATCATGCCGGCGCGTGTCGCTTCAGTGCCAAGTCCATCGGTGTCACTGAGGCTTTTTATCAAAGACCGGTCACTGATGTAACGTGCAATGCCGGTCATCGCAGTCAGCAGTGTGGCATCGGTAAAATGTTTGGGTGGTTGTGTTTGTTTATCGGTGATGGTGCAGTCACGACAGGTCACGGTTTGTCCTTTCACCAAATCCTTCGGTAACAGCGGGCCCTCCGATGAGGGTAGGCTGCCGTCGTTTGGGACAGTGTTGCCCGGTGTGTCGGTTGTTCCCGGATTGGCGGGCGTCTCTTTTTCGGTGTGACTGTCTGCGGCGTTGCGGGGTGTCACGGATTGGCCAAACAATCGTTTCCAACCCGTGACCGAAGGTTGTCGCTGATGGGTACGAAACTGGCCTCCCTCTATGTCGACAACAACTTTGGTTTCAAAAAATACATGATCCGGCAGAAACTGCGCAAGGTAGTTGCGACACACCAGTGCATAGACTTTAAGTTCATCGGGTATGAGGTGTTTTTTCGACCCGCTCGTCGGAATGATGGCATGGTGAGCGGTGACTTTTGCGCTGTTCCATGCACGACTGCGACGGTCTGGCAACAGCGCGTCAAAGACATCGGTTGTTATGCCGGCAACGCCTTTTGCCAGACGGTCGGCGGTGCAGTGGGTCAAGGTTGTGTGTACAGCGCTGGTGACACTACTGCACTCGGTGGCTTGGGGTTCAGGCAAATATCGACAGTCAGATCTTGGGTAAGTTATTAACTGATGTGTCTCGTACAGCGACTGACACACGGTCAGTACCTGTTGCGACGAAAGCCCGAATAATCGGTTGGCATCAATTTGTAAACTCGACAGCGAGTGCGGTAAGGGTGGTGACAGACTGCGTCTTTTTTTATCGATCGCGGTGACCGTGCCGGTTTTTCCGGTGACTCGCTGACTGACATTCTCTGCCAGTGGCCTCGACAGATTCCTGCCTTGGTCATCCAGCCACGGCTCACAGGCCTTCGACGGCTGCCAACGCACGTCGAACACGTCGTTGTTGTCGGTGGCAACATGGGCAATGAGGTCATACCAGTCAACCGGTACGAAGTCGCGAATGGCACTATCGCGCCGAACAATAAGCCCGAGCAACGGCGTCTGAACCCGACCCACTGACAACATGCCCCGATAGCCTGCCGATTGTCCGCGCAGCGTGAAGGCTCGCGTGAGATTAATGCCGTACAGCCAGTCAGCGCGTGAACGCGCCAGTGCTGACGTTGACAAAGCCTGAAACTCGCTGTTCAGCCGTAGGTTATTCAGTGCTGTGCGAACCGCTGCCGGTGTCATGTCGTTGATCAGACAGCGTTGTGTTTTTTTGAGTTTGGCAGCGGGTACTTTTAAATAATGCAGCACTTCATCCACTAACAATTGCCCTTCACGGTCAGGGTCACCGGCATGTACCAGTTGGTCGGCCTCGCGCACCAGTTTTTTCAGGACAGCCAGTTGGCTTTTGGTCTCTTGGCGCGGTTTGAGTTTCCAGTCGTCTGGAATGATCGGTAAATCGTCAAGTTGCCAGCGTTTATAGCGCGCATCGTAGGCTTCGGGCTCTGCCTGTTCGAGCAGGTGGCCAACACACCAACTGACGACGCCAGCCGGTGTTTCAATGGCACCGTCACGTTGTCGATGCGGTTTTGGTAACGCCGCCGCAATGGCGCGTCCCAGTGAGGGTTTTTCGGCGATATAAAGAATCATAGCTGTCTCACATCCTGTGTTGACGGCAGAAAGTTGAAGGGGCGCTGGTGATGCGCTGCTGCATGAGTGTCAGTGTTGTGTTGATGCCAGGCTTACCGTACTCCGCTACAGTAATCCCCAGTCGGCCAGCGTCGCACGAACCGCTGTTGGGCCTGCGACCTGCACAGCGTGAATACCTGCTTGAGCCGCCGCGGCAACATTGATGCTGTTGTCATCCAGAAACAGGATGTGCTCCGGTTTGGTGTTAAGATCGCTGATGATGTAGTCGAACGAACTGATCGCGGGTTTGGCGCGGCCAATCAAGTGTGACGCATACATGTGATCAAAATGACCCTCGAGTCCCATCTCGTGCATGACGCGACCCCAATGCAGCTCGTTAATGTTGGAAAACAAGCCGACCGTGTAGTGTTCGCGCAATGCGACCAGTAAGTCTGTGGTGCCGGGAAACGCGGCCACAGGCCATGCGCGTAGCGCAGTGATGAACGTGTCGCGCGTTACGTTGAGCTGATACCGGTCAATAAACTGATCAGCAAAGTCTTGTGCGTTGAGTTTGCCGGTCTCAAAGGCCTGTACCAAATCGGACTGAAGCCATGCCGACATAGCGCCGGATGACAGCAGCGGACTCGTGGCATTGTCGGGCCACCACGCATCCTGGACAGGAAAGTCGCCGAGCTCTACCAGTACACCACCGAGATCGAATATGATGGTGCTTATGTTGATTGCCACGGTCTGATCCCAGCCCTGTTTACTAGTGGATGGGCAGTATACCGTGGTCCACAAATCCTGGGTAACTTCCGCCATGTTAGAGCCTGACAATATTCAATACCTTGTGGTGCATTGCTCTGCAACCCCGGACAATGAGGCGCTGACGCTACGCGATATTCACGAGATGCACCTGGGGTTCGGGTGGCATGGCGTCGGTTATCATCGTGTGATCCGCAGAGACGGCAGGGTTGAACATGGTCGTCCTGATTGCTGGGTCGGCGCGCATGTCTATGGCCATAACGACATCAGTTTGGGTGTCTGCCTGATTGGGTGTGATGAGTTCACCGCCGAGCAGTTTGATGCACTCCATGGTGTACTCAGCGAGTGGAAAGCACTGTACCCGTCGGCGACTATTTGTGGGCACCGGGATTTTGCCTACACCGAAAAAACCTGTCCCAATTTTGATGTCGCGAGTTGGTGTCTTCAGCGCGGACTCATCAGCGCGGACTCAGCGCACCCTCATAATGTGTGACAACTGATGACCCTGCACACCATCAACCAACCGTTGGTGCCGTTGATCGCTCCGACAGCCACAACGCCAACGGCGGCTGCGTCTGACTACGCCACGTACATTACGCCTGAAAATACATCAGAAAAAATGGTTAACGACGTGTCGTCACAACTTGAAACACAATGCCTGTTTGGTGAGCTTTTTGACGTGACACACAGCGACGGGGACCTGAGCACCGGTACGCTGATGACTGACGGCTACCATGGTGTGCTGCCAACCGCTGCCTTGTCGGGTGTTGCCGATCAGACCGGCCTGACAGCAGCTCGCACGATGTCTCAGACAACAACACGATACGAGCCCTGCAACCCGCTCGACACCTCTGTCGACAGTCATTCGGCAACCCACCGGGTTGTTGTGCCACAAACCATTGTTACGGCATCGCCGAGTGTCACTAGCCGAGCGATTACCTCCCTTTTTTTTGGCTCGTGTGTCACCGTGTTAGAGCATGACAGCGGTTGCGCACGGGTGACGATTAATGGTGAATACGGATTTTTACCCGATCAGGCGATAGCTGCCCGGCAGGACACCGTTGACGACTGGGTGTGTGTTGCCGAGCAGTTTATGGGCCGACCTTATTTGTGGGGTGGCCGGTCAGCTGCGGGCATTGACTGTTCGGCGTTGGTGCAATTGGCATTGAGCCGCGCGGGTGTTCAGCTACCGCGTAATTCATCGGATCAGTATCGGGCACTGGTGGCGGCTGACCATCGTGACCCGGCAGAACTGGCAGCGCGGTTCGGGTCTGCTGGCGCACGCCCCGGCGGTCAGCGACAAGGTGGTCAGCGACAAGGTGGGCTAAGACAAGGTGGTCTGCAGCGAGGTGATCTGGTGTTTTGGGCCGGGCACATTGGCATTATGCAAGACCCGGGACAACTGCTGCATGCCAATGCCCACCACCGCTGTGTTGCCACCGAACCTGTGCAAGAAGCTCGCAGAAGGATCAAAGAGCACGGAGGCGGTGATATTACTGGCTGGTCGCGCCCGTTACCGTCAGGCTGATTTTCGGCCTATCCGAATACCCGGTTCGTGCAGATTGAGCCGATGACGAATGATCCACAGCAAAATCAGCGACGGAATCACCATGAGGGTGGTAATGATAAAAAAGAGCGTCCAGTTGCCACCCAGATAATCGACGGCTTGGCCCGACGATGACGACACCAATGTTTTACCGAGCGTGCCGAGTGATGCCAGTAAGGCGTACTGAGTCGCCGTGTAGGTACGGTCCACCAGCAACGATATAAACGTCACAAACGCGACCGTGGCAAACGCTGCGGCGATATCATCTACCACCACCGCCAGTGCAAATAACCATTCGTTTTTACCGGTCTGCGCCAACAGGGCAAACATGAGATTTGTGCAGGCCATGGCAATACCGGAGATAAACAACGCCTTGACGACCCCGGCACGGATGGCAAACCAGCTGCCCAGTAACGTAAAAACGATGGTAGTAATCCATCCTAAGGTTTTTGAGAATATGGCAATATCGGTTCTGGAAAAACCGAGTTCCTGATAGAAGACAAGGGACATGCGTCCCATGAAGGCTTCACCAATTTTAAACAAAAAGATAAAACCCAGAATCGACCACGCGATGGCAACGCCATTTTGTTTAAAAAAGCTTGCTAACGGACCGGTGACAGCACTGGCAAGCCAGGCGACAAAACGTGATCGGGGGTGGCCGTCACCCAGTTTGGCTTCGATGGCTGCCTGATCGGCCTGTTGTCTCGCAATACGCGCTGCAGAAGATGCTTCGGGTACCAGTAATAACAGCAAACTGCACAACACGATAAAACCGCATAACGTGACAAAGGTCATTGGCCAGACATCGGCATAACCGGCTGCCTCAAATTTGTCGGCGACAAACAACATCAGCGCGCCCATGGCTTTAAAGCCAGTCCACCAGCCAATAACTGCCATGGCGGCACCTGCGGCCATTGAATCGGTTTCTTTGGCATCGACCTGCTCGATACGGAGTGCATCGATAGTAATGTCCTGGGAGGCAGACGCGACCGAGATGATGAGCCCGACGGCGATCACAAACTTGAGCTGGTTGGACGGGTCGAACAGGCACCATAAAGTTAAGGCCACTGCAATAAAAAGCTGACAAACCAAAATCCAGGCTTTCCGATGGCCGACGCGTTCAGTGAGCCATGGAATACGGATTTTGTCGATCAGTGGCGCCCATAAATAGTTAAATGCATAGACGCTGAAAATAAGGCCCGCCCAACCGATGTCCGAGCGGCTCACTGCGTTTTCCTTGAGCCACAGCGTCAACGCTGTACCAATTAACACCCACGGGAAGCCACTCATGATGCCCAGCAGAAAAATTCTGAGCATGCGCCGATCTTTATAGGCTGCGAGAGGAAAGCCGGTGGCTGCAGTCATGAGTACTCCGGAATAGCGTGGCCGAGCGATGTCGCCATCATAGCAAATACCGTTACAATGCTACTCACTTTAAACCGACTCACACATCCCGGCCCAAACGATCCATTGATGAATAACACAAGCGCTGTTGTTGGGTTGATGTCAGGCACCAGCGGTGACGGTATCGACGTGGCATTGGTACACACCGATGGACGCTCGCTGACGCGCACCGATGCCGCGATGGTGGTCCCGTATCGTCCACAGACACAGCAGGCCGTGCATCAGGCCTTACACAACTATGCGTTGGCGTCGCCCGGGTCTGATGCTCGCGTGGCGCTGGATGTGTTGATCGCCGAAGACTACGCGCTGGCAGTGAAGGGGCTATGCACTGCATTTTCAGTGTCACCCGATACCATCACGCTGGCCGGGTTCCATGGGCAGACACTGTTTCATGATCCGGAAGCTGGCTTTACCGATCAGGCGGGTGATGCGTCAAGGTTCGTCAACCTGACAGGCATCGACACAGTCTTTGATGTGCGCGGGGCTGACATGAAAGCTGGCGGGCAGGGTGCGCCACTGGCTCCGGTTTATCATCAGGCACTCATCGCGTCCGTGGACGTGCCAATGCCTGCGGCCTTTCTGAACATAGGCGGTGTCAGTAACATCACATGGACTGACACCGACCAGCTTATGGGTTTTGATTGCGGGCCGGGTAATGCATTAATGGACGACTACCTGAATCAACAAACCGGGCTACCGTATGATGATCAGGGACGAATGGCAGCGACAGGTACGCCTAATGAAACGGTGGTGTCATCGTTGCTGCAGGATCCTTTTTTTAGTGCATCGCCACCGAAATCGCTGGATCGGCAGCATTTTAAACACGCGGTGGGTAGCTGCTTGCAGCAGTCAGCACCAATGGACCTCAACGATACGATGGCCACGCTGTGTGAATTCACTGCGCGCAGTGTTCAACTGGCGATTAAGCTGCGCTCAGCGCCGCCAGCCACACTGATTGTTGCAGGCGGTGGGCAGCACAACACGCATTTGGTGTCGCGCATGGAAGCTTTGCTGAACACCACCGACATCGTACCTGCCAACGAGATAGGGTTGCCGGGCGATGTGATAGAGGCTGAGTTAATGGCGTATTTGGCGGCAAGGCATGTTGCCGGGTTACCGACCAGTTGGCCATCCACCACCGGTTGTGCGCATCCGGTGTCTGGCGGCGAATTAATAACGGCAAGCTCACAGCGATGACGCAACACTATACCGGTTATATCGAGGGCTACTATGGCCGGCTACCCAGCTGGTCAGAGCGCTTAACACTGGTCGATAACCTTGCGACAGTGGGCCAGCACTATTATTGGTACGCACCCAAAGAAGATCCGTTACACCGGGTGCAATGGCGACAACCGTACGATGACTCGTGGCTAACGGCATTTGCCACCTTCTGCAAACACAGCAGGCGTCATGGCGTCAGTGTTATTGCCGGTGTAGCGCCCGGTCTTGATTTTGATTTCTCGGCACTCGATCGCTCAGCTGCCAATTCTCTTAAAGCAGCATCTGCCAATACAGCGTCGGCCAATGCAGCATCAGCAAGTACATCTCAGGGCAGCCCCAACGATTTTGCAAGTCTTGTTGCCAAGGCTCGCGCACTGGAGTCTGCCGGTGCAACAGTGGTAGCGCTGCTGCTCGACGATATTGATGCCGACTTCTATCGTCGTCGCGGTGCATTTACAGACGAGGGTGTTGCACACGCAGAGCTTGCGAATGCATTGGCGTCGGTGTTGACTGCACCGCTCATTGTGGTACCGCGTATTTACGCCAATACGCTGGTGGCGGAAGCACCGGATTACCTGCGTCGGTTTGCAGATACGCTGCACCGGTCCATCGCTGTATCGTTATGCGGTCATGACGTTGTCGCGCAAACAATCACGACCGATGATTTTTCGCGTTATGCCGATTTTTCGTTGCATCGCATTATCGCGTGGGACAACCTATACGCCAATGACTACTGTCCACGACGATTGTTTACGGGTCCGTGGGTGGGGCGTGATGGGTTGCGTGATGTCATGTTGAATCCAACCGGTATGATTCACACTGATTGCTTGCTGTTGGCGTTAACGTCGTCTGCCGGTAAGGCCGCGCGACGGCATGTTTTATCAGCCCATGGTGTGCCCGAGTGTTTTGCCGCGTTGGAACATTATGCGTGGTTACCGCCGTTTGGCGCTGTCGCCGGTAGGGCAGACCCGGCTGAGGCTGTGCTATTTGATGCCGAGCAGGCAGCGGCACTTGAACACTTGTTGTGGCGCTGGAAGACGCCGTTGGCGCGAGAATGGTATCCGTTTTTGATGGGACTCAAAACTGATTTACTGGTGGCATCGGGGCGGCTGCCTGATGACCGCATTCGTAAAACCCAAACACCAGCGCTGGCGCGCCGTTTGTTATGAGGCGTGCCCACTGGCCTGCTCGATCACTGGTCATTTTGATCACTGGCCAGTTTGGTTCATGAGGGGAGTATGTCACGCTCGTCTTTCGACAAATGAATCTCACGTAGCAACAAAAACAACGGCAAACCGAGAGACACGCCTACTGTCAGCAGTCCTGCCACTGGCACCCAAAGCCGCTTCATCTTAATTCGGTTGCCCTCCCAAAGAATGAAAGAAAGAACAACGACAGCTGAGACCAACACATCAAGCCACGCGAACGCTGAAACGCGATTTGCAAACGCCTGATCTATGAACAGCGGAATATCCACACCACGCTCAGACAAAAAAGGGACCAGCTGAGACAATGGCACAACGGTACCGACAACACAGAGCATAAAATACACAATTTTCATCGGGGGGTTCCATGTTTCCCGGCTCACACCTGACAGCCTTGCTTGGCAGTCATTTAACGATAGCATCTGTGTCCATTTTATGTGGTAAACATGCTTTCCAGCCCAGATCGCTCTTTGCTACCCAGATCGCTCTTTGCAACCCAGATCGCTCAAACGGGTGACTGAACGCTGAGCTAAGCAGTGGGTGCCTTAAACTGCCACCCCGGTCTCGTTTCACCTCCGGTCTCGTTCCACTTCCGGGTAGATACCACACAGAGCAAGAAACGCTCAGTGTCTGTACTGTGTCACTCAGCTAACCTTGGCGGCTGCGTCAGGCAGCCGTCAAGGTACCTGTGATTTCTCTGACCCTGTGACTCACTGTCATCGTTGCGATCACCGATACAGCTTTAGACGTTTTCGGATCAACATTTTGCCGGTTTGTGCGTTTGTTATCCTGTCAGCCCAGCGACAGCCGGTGTGGCTATGCCAGTGTTTGCAGAGTCGTGCTGTGGTTCCGAGCGATAGCTGTCTAATGTTGGCACCGCACGATTGGGCCTCTGTTGACTGGCCTGTGATTGTGGGTTGGCCTGTGCAGACTCTGCGCGACATTGTTTCTCTGCCTGCACGCGTTTGGTGTGTTCGCGTTCGATCAGTGCGGTCTCCACCGCGACCATCCCATCCCGACATTCTGCATTGCGCGCGTTGATAAACATCATAGTGTTCCCCTTATTCATTTAAGCGTATCGAACAAAGTCGTGGCAAAACCGTGTTGCTAAAAAAAAACGCGTGACCCACCCATTACCGCAGTAGGGTCACGCGTTACTCACTACAACAGCGTTATCCGAACTGATTCATTGTGTTGTCTTTACCGGAGGCTTTGAGTGCCTGGTTACCGGAAAAGTACTCTTTATGATCATCACCAATGTTGGACCCGGCCATGTCCTGGTGTTTGACACAGGCCAGCCCCTCGCGAATTTCGCGTCGCTGAACATCGCGTACGTAGGCCAGCATGCCCTCAAAACCAAAGTAATTCTTGGACAAGGTGTCGGTGGACAATGCTGCGGTGTGATACGTCGGCAGTGTGATCAGGTGATGAAACACACCGGCCTTGAGTGCAGCTTCTCGCTGAAATTCTTGTATGAGCTGGTCCGCTTCTGCCGAGAGTTCGCTGTCATCGTACTGTGCCTGCATCAGGTCATCGCGTTGATACGCACTGACATCACGTCCGGCGTCTGTCCACTCGTCAAACACTTGTTGGCGAAAGTTGAGTGTCCAGTTAAACGACGGACTGTTGTTGTAGACGAGCTTGGCATCGGGAACAATTGCACGAACCCGGTCGACCATAGCCGCAATTTGCCCGACATGTGGACGCTCGGTTTCGATCCACAAGAGATCAGCGCCATTTCTCAGCGCGGTGACGCAATCCAGAATAACCCGGTCCTCACCCGAACCCTCACGAAAACGAACTAAACCATTGGGTAGACGCTCGGGTTTAATCACCTGGTCGCCTTGGCGCAGTGCCATATCACCGGGACCCAAATCATCCAGAGAACTGATCGGTTGGCCATCGATAAACGCGTTGTACTGCTCGGCAAGATCACCGGGCTCGGTGGATACGGGAATTTTTTGGGTCAGGCCAGCACCCAATGAGTCGGTGCGTGCAACGATAACCCCGTCATCAACACCCATTTCCAAAAAGGCGTAACGAAGCGCATTGATTTTCGCCAGGAAATCAACGTGTGGCACGGTGACTTTACCGTCTTGATGTCCGCACTGTTTCACATCTGACACCTGATTTTCAATTTGCAGACAACACGCGCCGGCCTCGATCATTTTTTTCGCCAGCAGGTAGGTTGCCTCTTCATTTCCAAAGCCTGCATCGATGTCGGCAATGATCGGTACCACGTGCGTTTGAAAATTATCAATCTTTTCCATTGCCGCCTGTTCCATCACCTGGTTACCGTCAGCTCTGGCATTATCGAGTTCGGTATAAAGATGACGCAGCTCTCGTGCATCTGCTTGCTTCAGATACGTGTATAGCTCGGCGATCAACTCCGGCACTGTGGTTTTTTCGTGAATGGATTGATCGGGTAACGGGCCGAATTCAGACCGTAGCGCTGCGATCATCCATCCCGACAGATACAGGTAGCTGCCTTTGGTGGTGCCAAAGTGCTTTTTGATTGAGATCATTTTCTGCTGACCGATAAAGCCGTGCCAGCAACCGAGTGACCGTGTATAAGCTTCGGGGTTTTTGTCATAGGCCGCCATATCAGCGCGCATCACACCGGCGGTGTATTTCGCGATGTCGAGTCCGGTTTTAAACCGGTTCTGCAAGCGCATGCGAGCAACGTTCTCAGGGTTAATGGCATTCCAGGTGTCGCCGTAGCGGGCCAACGTGTCGGCGGTATTGCCGGTTTCGGATTTGTAGTGATGCATGTGTAAGAGACTCCACAGTTCTTAAGGCTGATTCGGATCTGGTGTAGCAGTTAGCGTGCAGTCTAAGAAGAATTACACTAAAATTGCACATATAAAATTACACAACGTGAATTTTACAAAAATGAAGAAAAGCAGTGGATTGGTACGTAACGCACATTTTTTGGGAACGAAAGTCCGAAACCTGCGCAAAGGCAACAACATGACCATGGAAGACCTGTCTGCCCGTTGTATTAAGCTCAACGCCGAGGCGGCACCGTCGGTGTCTTATCTGTCAATGATCGAGCGGGGAAAACGAGTGCCGTCCGAAGATGTGCTCAATATCATTGCGCAAGTGTTTCAGCAGGAGGTGAGTTATTTTTATGACGATGTGCCCGATGCGCCATCGATCGTACCGGACAAGGGCAATCGCGGTGGTATCAGTGGTATGGCGCTGGAGCCCGGTTTTTTGTTTTCCAATGAGATCCTGCAAATTGCGATACCCGAAATGCTGTCGCAAGCCGGTGTATCCGGTAGGCAGTTTGCGCATCTGTTAATACGCGCTCACCAAGAGAAAAATCAAAATCATTTTCCGGAGCTGGAACGGGCAGCCGAATCCGTTGGTGGTAAACAACTGCCATTGTCATTGGATGCAATGATGGACATCGTGCGGTCGCTTAACATGCAGGTGAAGTGGTTTAATCGGGTGACCAAAAGACATCGCGACATGTTAAGCCTGCCCGAGGGTGCTGTTGTACGATCTTTTTTTGAAGCCCCCGGCACCATCTATTTAAATAAATTGCTTACCGATCAACACGCCAGAATTAAGTATGATTTGGGGGTGTATATTGCACACAAGGTGCTGCATAACGCGGAGGGGCTGCGGAGCATTATGCATGGGCCGGGGCTTGCCGGTGGTGGTTTGCGTGAGGGCAGGTTTCGGGTCGAGGAAAACGTTGCCATTGACTCCAAAGAAATCGTGCGTGCGTGGCGCGATTTCGAATGTAGTTTTTTCGCCGGTGCACTGTTATGCCCGAAGGTCCCGTTTCGCCGTATCCTCGAAAGAGAGTCGCACGAAATCAGCGTTGCCGAAAAACTCGGTGTATCAGCCTCGGTGGTTATGCGCCGGATGACGGCTGTTTCGTCTTATCAATACTGGCATTATTTTGATGCCTATCCGCCCGGCCGTTTGCATGCTGTTTATCGCGGTAACGGCATACCGCTCCCCTGGGGCAACATGACCCAGGTCGACGACCCCTGTCAGCACTGGGCGGTATTCAGAATGATCGACAGTCGCTCAGACCAATCGTCTGCACAGCTGTCACTGTTGGAGACACCCACAGGCACGCGCATCTATGCCTGCGAATCGATCCGCATTGCCGATGTCACCGGGTTAAAGCATGTGTTGTGTGCGGGTATTGATCTGAATCCGGCGGTCAACGCACAAGGTGGTGATGCGGTACAAATGGCTGAGGATCTGAAAGCTGCCTGCCTGACAAAAGGGGGCACTGCGGCGATGCCCAAAGCGTTAAAACCCGAGTTAACCCGCATTGCGCGCATACTGAATATTGGCTGGATAGAGCGCGCCATAGATAAAGACGTTCGCCATATCTGTCCGCGCAGTAGCACGTGTCCGCGAAGCCCGGTCTGTCACGGTGTGACGAAGCAACCCTTTGCCGGGAGTTTGCAGGGCGACGCTCACTGAACTGAACCTGATGCTGCTACGGGGCGCTTGAAAGTGCATTGGTTAATGCGTACTGGGGTAAATACAATTGCGGTGCTTGCCGTGCGCGGTGCTTATCGTGTCATCCATTCACGTGCAATTCGGTTTCGGTTCTGTTAACAGCCTGAAGAGCACAGTAACCTGAACAGAACAGTAACCTGAACAGAACAGGTGGTTGCGCAGGATCTTGGCTGTTATTAAAGTGCGGGTTGGGGCACCGGTATTTTTATACAAACAACACACAGTTAACTGCAGGAGGGGACAATGAAGAACGTTGGTGTAGTGGGCATAGGCGACATGGGTTCTGGTCTTGCCTTAAACCTGATCAAGCAGGGTTTTTCAGTGGCAGGATACGACTTGTTATCAGCGCGTATGGATGCGTTTGTGGCGATGGGTGGCATTGCCTGTGCCGGATCTGCCGAGGTTGGTCGTCACAGTGAGGCTGTGTTCGTCATGGTCATGAATGGCGATGAGGCCAAAGAGGTTATTTTTGGGAGTGCATCGGACTACCGTGCCAAAGCGGGCGGGCTGGTATCCACGCTGTCACCTGGCAGTATTATTTTGTTGTCGGCCACCATCAAACCCATCGAGGCCGAACAAATAGCTGACGCGCTGATCGGCACCGGCGTTGACCTCATAGACACGCCGGTCAGCGGGGGATTTCCCGGCGCGCAAGGTGGCACTCTGACACTGATGGCGGCGGGTTCCACACAGGTGCTGGAGCGGGCCACAACCGTGATGGAAGCAGTTAGCCAGTCGATTCATCACGTGGGCGTTACACCAGGTATGGGACAAACCGTCAAAGCCTGTTTGCAGTCGCTAATTGGCTCTATCTTTAGTGCGACCTTCGAGGCGTCGGTGTTGGCGGCAAAAGCCGGTGTTTCCGGTGAGGTTTTACACGAGGTTGTCAGTACGTCGAGTGCCGGGTGTGTAGTAGCTAACACAGCGTTGGAAAATATCATTGAGCGTCGGTTTGAGAATACCGGTAGTCATATTCGCACCATGTACAAAGACCTGACTATTTCCATGGACGTGGCGCGAGAGCAGGGTGTGCCATTGTTTACTGCCGCTGTTGCCATGCAACTTTTTCAGGCTGGTATTACCAAATACCCCGAAGGTGACAACTGGAGCGTCACGCGCATTTCTGAAGATATTGTAAACGCGCGGCTGGCAACGACTGCCAAAGCAGTGATCACCGGCCCCGAGACTTCATAACCGGCAAACCAAACGAGACATATATAAGAGTCTTTACAAGGATTAACAATTTGATATCAGCAGACGAATGATCTGTATTGTCGAACAGGTCATCGTAAACCCGGACACGAGGAAATGCTGGCAAAGTGGCGGGCAACAAGGCTTGCAGACGGCCAGTGACGGTATTGTGCTCCAGCCTAAATTGCGACGCAGCCAGCATTGCGATGCAATAAAGACGGTGCGACAAAGGCCAATGAGCGCCACAACGGACTCTAACCTGTCGCTGTTTGACACTCAGGCATGGCGTCCTTTTGACGATAGTGTTGAGCGCATCGGCAAACCGAAGTGTCACGAAATCGTAAAGATCATGTGTCGGACTGGATAGCCTTGATGAACTTGCGACACTGTTCCGGTACACTACGGCACTGAAAAACTGAACGCCTGTCAGTATCCCTGCATGACCCGACACAACCACGGGTACACCAGGACATGGCATCGGCACCACGAAAAACATCATGGGAGAAAACCATGTTTAAACAGGCGATGATCTGCTCGGCAGTCCTGCTGGCCGCAGGTTGCAATAGCTCATCTGATTCGACAACACAGGCACCAGCGGTGGTAGTCCCCGCGGCGACCCAAAGTCCCTTATCGGATGAACCCATCACTCCGGTCGCGACCACACCCGCGACCACAACACCCGCAACATCAACGCCGGTCAACAATGTACCGGTGAACAATGTACCGGTGAATGATCAGTCGGATACGGCGGCTGCTGATAACGCACAAGCCATCGCCGATGCTGAAGCTGCACAAGCCGCAGCACAAGCCGCTGCAGCCGCACAAGCCGCAGCCGACGCTCAGGCTGCTGCTGATGCACAAGCCGCCGCTGCAGCACAAGCTGCTGCCGATGCCCAAACAGCCGCCGAAGAACAGGCAGCCCGCGAGGCTCAAGCTGCTGCCGATGCACAAGCTGCCGCCGCCGCACAGGCTGCCGCTGAAGCTCAGGCTGCCGCCGAAGCACAGGCTGCCGCTGAAGCTCAGGCTGCTGCTGAAGCACAGGCTGCCGCTGAAGCACAGGCCGCTGCCGAAGCACAGGCCGCTGCCAACCAAGGCGATTCCCCGCTAGCTGATTTCGGACCTTTGCCACCACCGTCAGTGCCTGTCGTTGATCGCACAATTCCGTCGATACCCGGACCGACACTGGCTGACCCCTTTAATGCGCTGCAAGAGATAGATTCAGAAGCACCGGTTGCCGGTGGTGCTCCCACACAACCGAAGTTCTTACGCGCAGATCTCGTGTCTAACGATTGGGCCGAAATTAACTGGGCGCCCTCCAATGATGACGGTGAAGTGGTTGCGTACAATATCTATCGCAGCGACGGTGTAGTGTATGTCGTCAGCCCCGAGCTGACCGATCGGTCCAGCGGAACGCAGGCCGAGCTAGACAAATTCTGGTCAACCACCTCGTTCATTGACTGTAACTACACGCGTTTTTCAGATCGCATACACAACTGCAACGACAACGGCCCGGCGCCTGGTGATGAATACACCTACACAGTGGCTGCAGTGGATGATGACGGGCAGGAATCGGCGCGTTCAGAACCGCTAACGATTGTCTATCATGCCGTGCAAAATGCACCGGTACCGCGTTATCAGGATCCGTACAAAGACGACACCGATACGTTTGCAACAGATAACGACCTGTCTGCCGTCCCGTATTGGCGCGACAACTTCGATCTCGTTTTTGCGGATGAATTTAACGGATCGAGTATTGATGATACCAAGTGGAACACCGGTTTAACCTGGGGTGATACGCGTATCATCAACGGTGAGCAGCAGTACTTTGTGAATACTCAGCGCGACACAGACTTCGGTTACGACCCGTTCAAATTTACCGGGGACTCGCTGGTGATTGAAGCGATTCCGGTGCCGGACGATCTGCGCAGCAGCTTGCCGCCAGTGTGTGACGAAGAAGATCCAACCGGTCTCGATCGTTGTGAATTCCTGTCGGGTGCATTATCGACACACGATAAATTCGGCTTTATCTACGGTTACGTTGAAGCACGCCTGAGAACCAGTGCGACACCGGGTGCGTTGTCGAGCTTCTATCTTTACCACCGTTATCCCGGTACAGGTGCCTATCTGCACGCACCTGAGATCGATATCGTGGAATACCTCGGTGAGAATCCGTTTGGTGACGAAGATGCGTTTCAGACCTATCACTTCGCTGACACCACCACCGGCGAGATCCGATCAGCGCCTACCATGTCACAGAAGAATCCCGACGGTGGTATCTACGGCGGTGACTACCACGTGTACAGCGTGCTGTGGGAACCCCAGTTGGTTATTTGGTACATTGATGGTCGCGAAATCAAACGATTGAGCGGGCCTCAGGTATCACGGCAACCGATGAATATCGTCAACTACCTGGTGGCGGGCAGTGCATGGGCACCGACTCCTGACGTCTCGGATGAAAGCAGTTTTCCGATTCAGTTTGAGGTTGACTACATTCGTGTCTACCAGCGTGACGAATACAAAAGCACCGCGTCTTTCGGCCCCTGATTTGCAACTGGGTCAGAGACTGTAAACTCTAAAAGAAGGTACTCAATGGAGCCAAACGCACACCCGTGGCAATCTGCCATGCCGGACGATCTTTTCGCCTTTATGCGTGACGTTATTGCAGCACCGAGTCCGGTTGGGCTTGAGTCTGCGATGTCGTTAGGTGTGCTGAAACCACGGTTCGACTCGTTCATGCCCGACACCTGGGCGATGCACCGTTATACCGGTAACGCCTCGGTGGTGTGGGACTCGCATCCCGGGCAAGACGATATGTTCAGTGTGATGGTGATCGGACATGCTGACAAAATCAGAATGCAGGTCAGAAAAATTGGTGACGACGGAAAAGTATGGATCAATAGCGATTCATTCTTGCCGTGTACTTTGATTGGGCATGAGGTCACGCTGTTTAGCGAAGACCCCAAAACACCGGGTCAGTACCGACGCATTGACGGTGGCACGGTAGAGGCATTAGGTGCTATCCATTTCTCGGAAGCCGGACATCGCACCGGCGACAAAGGCATCAAACCCACGCAGTTATACCTTGACCTGCAAGTGCATGGACAAGACAAGGGCGAGCAGATTGCAGGGCTCGGTATTAAGCCAGGCGATCCCATCATTTTGAACCGCCCGATTAAACGTGGTTTTAGCCCCGACACCTTTTATGGTGCTTACCTTGACAACGGACTCGGGTGTTTCGTGACGGCAGAAGTGGCTCGTCTGATCGCTGAGGCCGGTGGCACGAAGCAGGTGCGTTGTTTATTCGCCATGGCCTCGCACGAGGAGATTGGCCGATTCGGTAGCCGGGTATTAGCCGGCGTCCACAAACCTGATGCCATCATTGCTGTTGATGTGAATCACGATTACGTTGCAGCCCCCAATATTGGTGACCGTAATATGAGTCCGATTGCGATGGGCGAAGGTTTTACACTCACCAATGGCGCTATTGTCAGTGAGGCGCTCAACCGTCGTATCAAAGAGGCCGCACTGGCATCTGAGATTCCGATGCAGTTGAGTGTGTCCGGGCGTGATACCGGTACTGATGGTATGGCAGGTGTGCTCGCGAGCATTGATAGCGCAGCAACATCAGTCGGGTTCCCGACGCGTAATATGCACACCATTTCAGAGTCCGGTCATACCGGTGATGTACTGGCTGCTATTCACGTTATCGCCAACACCCTATTGGCCATGGACGCCGAAGACGACTTGGGTAAAAACTTCAAAAACGAGCATCCGCGTCTGGACGAGGCCACCACGCTCAGGCATTCCTGACAACGCGCACCAGATGCAGGCCTGTTTTAACAACCCCGTTTTTTACAGCCCTGTGTCAATAACTCTGGGTTAATAACCTTGGGTTAAAAACCTTGGGTTAATAACCCTGTTTTTATAAACCTGTCTTCTCGATACGTCTTTCCGATAACGGTCTTAACTGTCGAGACGGCAGGTCGACCCTGCGGGGTTTTAACACTGCCGGTGATCTCAATATCCTGCAAGATGGCTTCAAGTCAGTGAACGGAATCTGCGATAGGCTTCTGTTAATCGATCACACGTAATAACCGGCGCTGGCGACTTGACGAGGCCGGTAATAGCCACGCGTCGATCACATTCACGCGTCGATCACATTCTTTGGCGACCGGGTTTATTGGTATGAGTCAGCATGTGATTCGACTTACCGGCTATCAAACCCTACAACATGCCCGTCAGTTTTTTCAGAACGTCTTGCACACTGTCTTCAGATAACGAACCCGGCTGACCGGCCTTCAGACTGTCAAAATCGGCGTCGGAGATACCAAGCCTCGGCGCATCAGAGGCGCGCAAATTCAGCACTCGCATCAATTCAGGGATATCGGTTAGTGGGTTACCGCTGGCGTATTGCTCAAAAATAGCGGTTGCATCCAGATCGGCCAACTCATCGCTTTGATACATTGAGCCATCGTTAGTGCCGGATTGAACGCCTGAAGGGCTTTCCGACTTAATATCCGACGCCGCGTCGCTGGTGGTAGCACTTTGGTTTGCTGCGTTGGCTGCCGCGTGGGCCGAGTCAGCGGCGGAGACGTCGTGATGGTCACCCTCACTGCCTGCGCTGCCACCCGAAGACGATGCAGGCTCACCACCGGGTGACGTGTCGGTAGTGTCTGAGGCTTCCGAAAAATCGGCGGTATCCGCACTGCCACCCATACCACCCGGGAAAAATTTTCGGTAAAGAAACCAGATAATTACAGCAACAATAAGAATGAGTACAAGTTTCATGAGAGACCTGAGTGGCTGGCGTTAAGTGGAATACCGATAGTCTCGCGCACCGCCATGTTTGTCAAATCCCGGGACATGGGCCAGCGGTTCGGTACCTGCAGACTGGTAAACTGCAGACTGGCAACCCGCAGACTGGCAAGTAGCCGGGACTGAGGTGGCGGGCTTTTTGTTTGCGGTTTTACGTGTCCTGTCGGGACCGATCAATGGCGACGCTAAGCAAAATGACGGGTATCAGCCCTGCCAACACAATGCACAGCGCAGCGGTGGCGCTGAGCTGCAACAGTTCATCGGAGGCATACTGATACACTCGCGTGGCCAGCGTCTCGACGTTAAAGGGTCGCATCACCAACGTTGCAGGCAACTCTTTCATGACATCAACAAACACCACCAATGCCGCCGTCAGCGAGCCACCTTTGATTAGCGGCAGGTGAACACGTCGAAGTATGCCGAGTGGCGAGTGTCCGAGACTGCGGGCTGCATCATCCATTGATGGGGCGACTTTGCGCAGGCTACTGTCGATAGCGCCGTGAGCAACCGCCAGAAATCGCACGGTGTACGCGAAGATCAGCGCGACAATGGTGCCCGATAACAGTAGCCCGGTCGACATGCCAAAGTGCTGCCGTATAAAAGCATCCAGTGTGTTATCGAACCAGCCAAACGGGATCATGATGCCGATGGCCAACACAACACCAGGCACTGCATAACCGAGCGTTGCAAACCGGATCAGCCGATCGAGCAGGGCACCTGGCAACAGTCGGTGACTGTAGGCGAGTGCCAGACCCACGGCGACAGCAACGCAAGCGGTAATGGCCGCCAGCGTCACGCTGTTGATCGCAGCCTGCACAAATCCATCAGCCACAGACTCCTCAAAATAACTGATCGAGTAGCGCGCGAGTATCAAGGCCGGAATGATAAAGCCCAATAACACCGGTAAAAAACACACGGTGAAGGCAGCCCATGCTTTGACGCCGGTCAGTTGGGTAGGCTTGAGTGTGCGGTAGCGACTGCCAACCGATTGGTAGTGTTGCTGTTGTTGTCGCCCGAGCCGCTCGACGGTAAACAACACAATGACAAACACCAGCAACAGGCAAGCTATTTGTGCGCCGCCACCGAGATTGTTCATGCCGAGCCACACATCGTAGATACCAGCGGTCAGTGTTCTGACCGCAAAAAAATCAACGGTACCGAAGTCGTTCAGTGTTTCCATTAACGCCAGCGACACGCCAACGACAATAGCGGGTCTTGCCATTGACAGTGCAATGGTGAAGCGTTTCCATGGTGCATTGTTGCCCATAAGCACCGCAGCCTCGAGCACTGAGGCCGACTGCTCGAGGAAAGCAGCTCTGGCCAACAGAAACACATAGGGGTACAGCACCAACGTCAACATCACCATGGCGCCTTCGACAGTTCGAATCGACGGGAAATAATAATCGCGTGCCGACGTCCAACCGAAAGCATATCGTAATGACGATTGCACAGGGCCGGCGTAATCAAGCAGGTCAGTGTAAACATAAGCCAACACATAAGCCGGTACCGCGAACGGTAACAACATTCCCCAACGGAAAAAATGTCGCATCGGAAACCGGTAGTGGGTGACAAGCCATGCGGTAGGCACACCGATCAGTGCAGTACCCAGTGCAACGCCCCCTGCCAGAACCAGTGTGGTTTTAACGTACCCAGGTAGTGAGGTACTGAATAAATGCGGCCAGATATTGTTTGACGGAAACAGCGCCAGTACCATCACGCTGAACAGTGGCAGGGCCACGGTCAACGCAATTAGCACCGGTATCACAAACAGAAGGGGTTTGCGTTTGTGGGGTTTGAACGTGGTTGGCGCTGCTAACACTTGCGCGGTCATCGCACGGTTATTCCGTGCACGAACAACGGCATTGGAATTGACGGTCGAATGAGCTTATCGCCGCTGTCACGCCAATCCGGGAGGCGTTGGTCGATGTCGGAGGCGTGTTTAATTATCGTAGCCCGTCTCATCAACCAGTATGACCGCTGTGGCGCGGTGCTTACCGATATCTGTCAGTGACAGCTCATCGGCCTTAAACTCACCCCAAGACTGCACGAGCTCAGAACTGGCAACGGCCGGATTGACCGGGTACTCATAGTTTTCTTCAGCGTATATCGACTGAGCACTCTCACTGACCAAAAATTCCATCAGTTTGATCGCGTTATCACGGTTGGGCGATGCCTGCGTCAGTGATACACCGCTGATGTTGACATGTGTGCCGCGGTCACTCTGATTGGGAAACGTGATGTTCACCGCATTGGCCCACGCCTGCTGCTCGTCATCGGCCAGCATTTGCCCCATGTAATAACTGTTAATCAACGCGATATCACATTCTCCTTGCCAGATCGCTTTGACCTGCGCTCGGTCGTTGCCTTGCGGTTTGCGACTCAGATTCTTTTTAACCCCGATCAGCCACTCACGAGCTGCTGTTTCACCTGAGTGCGCAATCATCGACGCAATGAGTGCGATCATGTAGGGGTGTTTACCGCTTCGCGTGCAAATCATGCCCCGAAACGCCGGATTGGTCAGGTCTTCATAACGGGTGATCGGGTTAACCAGGGGGCGGTCTTTGGCTGTTACTACGATTCTGGCGCGACTGGTCAGGCCAAACCAGCGACCGTCCGGGTCGCGTAACGCAGCCGGAATGCGCTGTTCGAGGGTGGTATTGTCAAGCGGTGCCAGCAGGTCGGCTTGCATGGCTGCTTCGAGTGGGCCGCTGTCGGTCGATAACACCAGATCAGCAGGGCTGTTGATTCCCTCGGTGCGTAACCGCTCGATGAGCCCTTGTTTGGCGAACACGGTGTTGACCTTGATACCGGTCTCGCTGGTGAACCGCTTGAACACCGGGTTGATCAGGTCAGGCTGGCGGAAAGAGTAGACATTAACCTCAGATGCCGACACCGTGCCGCAGAGTACAGTCAGCATGCCTGCCAACGCAGCCAGGGCCAGTTGCCGTGGTATGGGTGTTTTCATGCAATAACTACGTTAACAAAGAAGGTGTTAAGGGTAATATGAATCATTCGCATTTACAATACCATATTCACTATGATCGATATTTTTACTGCTCCGATTGATGCGATATACTCTTCGGTCCCACTGCTGCACTTATTAAGTATGACAAACGCCAACAGCACCACGGCCGGTCTCAAAAAAGCCGGATTGAAGGTCACACTGCCGCGCATCAAGATACTGGAAATCCTTGAATCGCAGGAACAGCACCACATGAGTGCTGAGGACGTATACAAGGCGTTGCTCGCAGACGGTATGGAGATCAGTCTGGCCACAGTGTATCGGGTGCTGACACAGTTTGAGACGGCAGGCTTGGTGACCCGCCATCGGTTTGATGGTAACCACTCCATTTTTGAACTTGACCCGGGTGACGGGCACAATCATATTGTGTGTGTCAAAAGTGGCAAAGTCGATGAATTCAAAGATGCCAAGCTCGAGGAGCGTCTGCGCGACATCGCCGAAGAGCTGGGCTACGATATGACAGACCATCAGATAGTACTGTACGGAGTGCATCGAGGGCACTAATGCCATTCAGGCCACGGGCATGCGCCAAAGGAAGTTGCCAAAGGAAGTTGCCAAGGGTAGTCGCCAGAGGTAGTGCCAGAGGAAGCACCTGAACAAGCGCCAAAACTAAGCGCTAAAACAAGGCCCGGAATTATTGGCAGTCGATGACAATCAAACCGAAGGTCCACAAGACCCGGGTACAGATACAGCGATAAAGCACCACCCTAGCGCTGGCGTCATTCTGATGCCGGTTGCCCACAGCACAATGAGGTATGCGATGACAGAGCCTGCCAAACAACCACTACCTGACGTGGATTTGACCGTGTCCCCTGAGGTGACCTCTTTCCTTGATCCGGTCACTGGCACCATTTCCTATATTGTCAAAGACCCCGCCACCGATGCCTGCGCAGTGATTGATGCCGTGATGGAGTTTGACGTTGTGGCAGGGCGTTTGGCATTTGATCTTGCCCAATCGATGGTTGATTACATTACCGCACACGCCTATCGGCTCGAGTGGATCATCGAAACACACGTGCATGCAGATCATCTGTCTGCAGCACCCTGGATACAACAGAAACTCGGCGGCAAGATAGGCATTGGTGCCGGTATCCGTGAAGTGCAGGAACTCTTCGGTAAGGTGTTTAATGAAGGCACCGATTTTCAGCGTGACGGTTCGCAGTTTGATCAGTTATTTAATGACGGTGACACATGGCAGTTGGGCGCCATCACTGCCACCGCAATTCACACACCGGGACACACACCTGCCTGCATGACACATCTTCTTGGTGATTCAGCGTTTGTCGGTGATACTTTATTTATGCCCGACACCGGTACCGGTCGTGCTGATTTCCCGGGCGGGGATGCACGAACGCTCTATCACTCTATGCGGCGTATCCTGTCGTTGCCCGAGGAGACCCGGGTGTTTATGTGTCACGACTACGGTAATGATTCGCGTGATGTCGCTTACGAGTCTACTGTGGGTGAACAGCGCAGAAGCAATGTGCATATACATGACGGCGTGACCGAAGATGAATTCGTCGCGCTAAGGGAGGAGAAAGACCGCAAGCTGTCACTGCCACGCTTGATCATTCCGTCGTTGCAAGTGAACATGCGGGCAGGTGAAGTACCCGAAGACGCCAGCGGTAACCCGGTGATTAAAATACCCGTTAACGCCTTTAACTGATTTTTAATCAAGCGCGCAGCCACACCAATCACAGGCACCCGCTAACGTGTCACAGTATCTTCTCACACCCGGGCCGCTTACCACTGACCTGTCAGTGCGCGAAGCTATGTTGGTGGACCACGGTTCTTGGGACGACGACTTTCGTCGTTTGAGCCGATCAATTCGTGAGTCCATTTTAGCGCTTATCGACAACACCGACGACACATACGAGTGCGTGTTGATGCAGGGCAGCGGCACGTTTGTCGTTGAGGCGATGCTCGGTACTCTGTTGCCGCACGACAGCCATTCATTGGTGCTGATCAATGGTGCTTACGGAAAACGGATCGCCCAGACACTGGAGTATCTGGGCCGCTCGTTCGGGTGCATTGATAAAGGCGATTATCTGCCGCCACAACCCAGCGAGGTTCTGACGTATCTCAACACACACCCGCAGACCACGCATGTGGTGATGGTGCACTGCGAGACCAGTTCCGGTATTTTAAACCCTATCAACGAAATCGCCGCAGTTGCTGCATCTTTTGGTGTCAGGACGCTGATCGACAGCATGAGTGCTTTCGGTGCAATACCCGTTGACCTGACGCGTCTGCACTGTGATGCGTTGGTGTCGTCTGCCAACAAGTGTATTGAAGGTGCACCCGGATTCGGGTTTGTGATAGTCAAACGATCAGTGCTGGAGGCAAGTGCCGGTCGAAGTCACTCCCTGAGCCTCGACCTGCATGCGCAATGGAAAACCATGCGTGACACCGGACAGTGGCGGTTTACGCCACCGACGCACGTGGTTGCAGCGTTTGCGCAGGCGCTGTTGTTACATCAGCAGGAGGGCGGTGTTGCCGCTCGTGGTCAGCGTTATGCGACCAATCGCGCCACGCTGGTCAATGGCATGCAAGCGCTCGGATTTCAGACGCTGTTGTCTGACCAGTGGCTGTCGCCCATTATCGTGACCTTTTTCTGTCCGGCTGATCAGCAATTTAAATTCGCGTCGTTCTACGACGGAATGAAAACGCGTGGCTTTATTGTATACCCGGGTAAACTCACTGAAGTAGAGAGCTTTAGAATAGGCTGTATTGGCGCTATTGATTCCAGTGTGATGGCGCAGGTGGTGCAAGCGTGCGCTGATACACTGGCCGACATGGGGGTGACCGATGCGTCGCCACCATCATCTGCACTTCAGGCGCGTCAACGTCTGCTCGATGCCTCTGCGTAGCGCTATTTATTTGATTTAACGTGTAACGGAAACCTCTCTCGTTATGATAAGTGTGAATAATCGGGACTATAAAACGTCGGGCACCTGCGCCATCGCTATCTGTCTTGACGGCTGCGAGCCTGAGTATCTTGAACGGGCTATTGATGCTGGACTGATGCCAGTATTAAAACGGATACGGGCAGAGGGCAGTGATCGGCTCGCGCACAGCGTGATTCCGAGCTTCACCAACCCGAACAATCTCTCCATTGCCACTGGCAGACCTCCATCCGTACACGGGATCTGCGGTAATTATCTTATCGATCCTGATACCGGTGATGAGGTCATGATGAATGACCCGAAATTTTTGCGTGCGCAGACCGTCTTCAGTGCTTTTTATGATGCCGGTAAACGGGTTGCTATTGTGACCGCAAAAGACAAGCTGCGCTCGTTGCTCGGACACGGTCTCGGTTTTGACGATGACCGCGCGGTCTGTTTTTCATCTGAAAAATCTGACACCACCACCAAAGCGCAGCATGGCATCGATAACGCATCGCAATGGCTGGGACTCCCTGTGCCGGAAGTGTATTCCGCTGAACTGTCAGAGTTTGTATTTGCCGCCGGCGTAAAATTACTCAGCTCTTTTAAGCCCGACCTGATGTATTTGACCACGACCGATTACGTGCAGCATAAATACGCACCCGGTGATCCTGACGCCAACGCATTTTATGCAATGTTTGATCGATATCTCGGCCAACTCGATGATGCCGGTGCCGCAATTGTTGTCACCGCAGATCATGGTATGAAACCAAAACATCTGACTGACGGATCGCCTGCGGTCGTGTATCTGCAGGATCACCTCGATCAATGGTTAGGCGCGGACAGCAGTCGTGTCATACTGCCGATTACCGATCCGTATGTAGTGCACCACGGTGCGTTAGGATCATTTGCAACCGTGTACCTCAATGATGCAACAACCACTGACACGGTGGTGAAGCAGTTACAGGAACTCGACGGCATTCTGTCGGTCATGAACCGTGCTGATGCGTGTGAGCAATTTGAATTACCGGCAGATCGCATGGGCGATATCGTAGTCATTAGCGGTGAGAACATGACGGTGGGTACCAGCGAACACCGACACGATTTGGCCGCGTTAAATGAACCGTTGCGATCGCATGGCGGACTGACCGAGCAAGTCGTACCTTTTATTGTCAATCGGGATATGCCCTCGCTCGGCGAGGCGCCCGGTTTACGAAATTTTGATGCACTGCGAGTGGCCTGTGCCGCTGCGGCAATGGAGACACAGTCATGAGTCGCGCAGTAGAGACGGTTCGACATGAGCCCATGCGTATCGGCGGGCGGCACGTTGATGCCGAGAATCGTATTGAAGTATTGTATCCGTACACCAATGAGGTCATTGGTACGGTCCCGGCAGGCAACGCCGAGCATGCCAAAGAGGCATTCAGTATCGCGGCTGCCTATCAACCCAAACTCAGTCGGTATGAACGCCAACAGATTTTGTTTCGAGCGGCTGCGCTGATACAGGAACGTCGCGAGACCATTGCGCACTGGTTGACACTGGAACTCGGTATCTGTCAACAACATGCCCTGTATGAAGCGGGCCGTTCCTACGATGTTTTTATGCTCGCAGGTCAGCTGGCTATCCTGGATGACGGGCAGGTGTTCTCCTGTGACTTAACACCCCAGGGTAAAGATCGCAAAATATTCACCTTACGCGAACCGGTGCGGGCAATCTCTGCAATTACGCCATTTAATCACCCACTGAATATGGTCGCACATAAAATTGCACCGGCTATCGCAACCAACAACTGCGTCGTCTGTAAACCGACCGAGCTGACACCACTTACCGCCATTACGCTGGCAGACATCCTGTATGACGCGGGCTTGCCGCCTGAGATGTTTCAGATAGTCACCGGGCTGCCCGGCGATATAGGTGATGAAATGATCACCAACGATGACATAGAGGTGATCACATTCACCGGTGGCGTACCTGTTGGTAAGCTGATCGCCGAGAAGGCCGGTTACAAACGCCAGGCACTGGAGCTCGGTGGCAACGATCCACTCATTGTATTAAATGATCTCGATGATGCCGATCTTGAAAAAGCCGCAGCGCTTGCAGTGGCTGGCGCTACCGGTAACTCAGGGCAGCGGTGTACTGCCGTCAAAAGAATACTCGTGCAGGAGTCAGTCGCAGACCAACTGATCCCGAAGATTCTGGAGCGCGCCAAGGCTATTCGCTTTGGCGACCCCATGGATCCCGAAACACAACTGGGTTGTGTCATTCACGATAAGGCAGCGGCGTTGTTTGAGCAACGGGTGCTGGATGCCGAGAAGGCTGGCGCAAAGATTTTGTATAATCCGGGTAGGCAAGGTGCGTTGTTACCGCCGATCACGGTAGACCATGTGCCGCATGACAGTGAATTGGTGATGGAAGAGACCTTTGGGCCTATCATTCCTATTGTACGGGTCCCCGATGACGACGAAGCAGTCATGGCTATTTCCAATTCGACCGAATTCGGTTTGTCATCAGGCGTTTGCACCAATGACCTTCGTCGTGCTACCGCGTTTGTTCAGGGGCTAAATGTCGGCACCGTTAATATCTGGGAGCAGCCAGGCTACCGTATCGAGATGTCACCGTTTGGCGGCATTAAAGACTCGGGCAATGGCGTCAAGGAGGGGGTTCTGGAGGCGATGAAATTTTTTACCAATGTCAAAACCTGGTCGATGCCCTGGCCCAGATAGGCATTGGCCCAGATAGGCATTGGCCCAGATAGACATTGGCCCAGATAGACATTGGCTCAGACAGAAACTGGCACAGCGAGAATCTGGCCCGGACAGAAACTGGCCCAGCGAGAATCTGGTCCCGACTGGGTGCGGGCCCGGTAATGAGAGGGATCACTACAAAAAGGGACCCGAATAAAAGCGGTCCCGGATAAACATCAAGTCTTGCACAAATCGACAGCATGCACAGAAAGCGAGCCTACACGCTAATCCAAGGCATGAAAGAAACGGGGCGCCTATGACAGACACGACCACAATGACCGGGGCTGACGACATCACCGAACTCCTTGCCGATATTTTTCATCGACGTGGCGCGGAATCTTATTTGGGTGAAGAGCTTACGTTGTCCGAACATATGCTGCAGAGTGCGCTACTGGCAAAGCAGGCCAACAGTAGCGACGAGGTGATCGTGGCGGCGTTGTTACACGATGTGGGTCACTATACACACGAATTTCCGGAAAACGCAGCAGAGCTCGGTATTGACAGTCATCACGATGAGGCGGGTGCAGCCGTGCTGTCCCCGTGGTTTCCTGCGTTGGTTGTCGACTGTGTTCGATACCACGTGGATGCAAAACGATACCTGTGTGCAACCGAGCCCGCGTATTACGACAGTCTTTCTGACGCGTCAAAACACTCCTTGTCCTTGCAAGGCGGGCCAATGTCTTCGGCAGAGGTCAAGAAGTTTGCGCAGCACCCCCACCTTAACGCCATACTGAATGTGCGACGCTGGGATGATCAGGCCAAAATACCAGCGCTTGAGGCCGGGTCGTTTACACAATACCTGCCGACGATACGCCAAGTCGTCCAATCACACTTGCACGCCTAACACCGCCGCTGTAGCAGCGCCTGATTGACAGGTGCCCGGCTTGTCGACTCTGCCAGGTACTTGTCTCAGTTGTCCTTACCGATGCATTTCTCGGGTGACTGTCTGATTTTTCTCTCTGATTAGTGTCGAGCCAAACGCTGCACCCTGACAGCTAACGCCAGCGCCTGTTGAGTCTGTGAAGACGCTGATCCACGGGTGGCGTGGTGTACGCCGAAGCGCCTGTCATCGCTGGATGGGTTTCAATTTTGTGTTCGGTGTCATTTACGCATATGCGGCATATCACTTGCAGAACCAGCCAGATAGTTCGTCGAGAACGACCATTACTGACTGAATTTATGAAAAATATTGTTAACCGGATCACAGTGCTGTTGTGCATAACCGGCTTTTTGGTGGGCTGCGCGACAAAAAATGCAATGCCAAAAATACAGGTTTATGACAATCAAAGTTGGGTGTTGTTACCGGTAGAGAACCTGTCGCAAACGCCGCAGGCCGGTAGACAGGCCGCCATCATGCTCGAATCGTCGCTAAGAAAACGCGGTGTATCCAACCTGACCGTCTGGCAGGAAGAAGAGAGTCTGACCCTAAAAGCACTGCTTGATACATCAGCTCAGGTGTCAAAAGCATCAGAGTGGGGTGCCCGTGCGGGTGCACGATACGGACTCACCGGAACGGTACATGAGTGGCACTACCGCAGTGACCCCGAGCGCGAGCCGGCAGTTGGCGTTAGTTTAAAAATGATAGATCTGCAGTCAGGTGATGTGTTGTGGCAAGCCACACATGCGCGCACCGGTTGGGGCTACTCAAGTCTGTCTGGCATTGCCGGTGAGACATTAAATGAATTGCTCGATGGCATTCGATTTTTGGACAGCAGTATAAACGCTTCTCTTTAAGTTGGTTAAAAAGGTCCATGTGGTGTAAGGGATGTTAATGACCATAACAGGGTATTGATTCGCAGATGGCTTCCAATTTATTCCGCCTGTTAAGTAAAACGCCACTGGCAGACAGTTTGGCCGTGTACCAGGGTTCACGCGGCAGTGTTATCAAAAAGACCATTGAATTGTGTTTTTTCGCATTAGCGCTACCGGTTGTTGGGCTTTTGTTTTTTAAACAAAATCCGTTTGCGATAGGGACCGGATTTGCGTGGCTGGCGTTTCTGCCAGTTATCTTCGCGGCACGTTACGGTAGCCTATGGGGTGCCGCCTGCGCGCTAGTGGCGTCAGCGGTGTTTCTGTTGCCAATAGAGGCCAACGCTGCACTCAGTGGATTGGTAATGACACAGGCCATGATAGGTATGGTGGCTTTGTGTGTTGTCGTGGGTGATACCTCCAATGGCTGGCGCACCCGAAGTCGGCAGTCTGATGCAGAGAATACCTATCTAAGGCATCGACTCAAAGAATTTTCCAATGACTATCACGTGCTGAAAGTCTCGCATGGCCATCTGGAAGAACATATGGCTGGCCAGCGCATGAGTTTGCGCCAGGCGTTGCAGCAAATTCGTCCTCTGTTAAACACACACGCGGACGGGCTCGAAGCGGGCCAGGAACTCATGGCTATTTTCGGGCAATTTTGTTCTGTACAGGTCGCCGGTCTTTATGCCATGAAAAATGACTCGGTAATTGACACTAAAGCTGTTGCTACCATCGGCAACATGCAGGAAATACCCCAGTTCGATCCCATCTTAAAGATGGCGCTCAAATCCCGGCAATTGGTAAGCGTTAAGCTTGAATCCCATGCCATGGAGCGTCACGCCGGAGGGTTGTTGGCGGTTGTGCCTATCGTAGACTCGCACGGTAAGCTCCACGGTGTGTTGGCTGTGCGCGATATGCACTTTATGGCGTTTCAGCAGGAAAACCTCAATACGCTTTCGCTGCTCGGTGGGCATATCGGTGACTTGTTGACACGGGCAGGTGGTGTTGGTCAGTCCAAGACCACAAACTTTATGGCAGAGCTTGATAATGCTTTGCGATTTGCACGGGAAAACAGTGTGCAATCTTCACTGGTGGTGTTAAACCTGGCTGAGGTTCCACAGACCGAAGCGTTGAGCGAATTTCTGACACGCAATATCCGTAGCCTCGACAGTGCATGGGTTACCCCGAATACGGACGGTCATACCTCCATTGTAGTCTTGCTGCCATTGGTCACTGAAGCACAGTGCGATGCGTACTTACGGCGTGTCGGTGTTGCGGTACTGGAGAAGTTCTCGCTTGAATTTAATGACGCTATCACCCACGTCGGACTGAAACAAATCAGTCGGGGTGACACCCGCGCAAGCTGTCTTGCGTTTATCAGTGACGAGTCAGGGGGGCTGCAATCAGATGTAACCGATGGTTCGCTCAGTAACACTGAGGTGGCCTGATGACTCAAGAAGAAATCTACGAGTCGGCGCCAGAATCCGAACTGCCGATTGACGATGACAACATCGAATGGGCTGAGGACACCTCTGGGATATCACCGCTTTTGCTCGGCTTGTGCTACCTCTCGATAGCCGTCTGCACGGTAGTGGAAGGGCTGTTACTGTTTGATGTGATGCAGGGCTTTGAGTGGTTGTCAGTTGTTGTGTGGCTGGTGGTTCATTGTGTACTGAGTGTGGTGGGGGCTTTCGCGATCACCGCATTGAGTTTTCAATGGTATGAAGGTGTTAAATCTTCGCTGTTTTCGTTTGTATTGTGCACGTTGTTGTTGGTGCCGTTTGCTGGCGTGGCAGGAGTTGCGGGCGCTTTGTTGATCGGTGGATATATTGCCGCCAATCGTCACCAGGAAGAGGTGTACTGGCAAATCACCCGAACGACCGAATTGCCGTTTACAGCACCAATCGGTCGTGACACTGCTGCTATTGGCAGACGCAGTCTGGTCGAGACCGTGTTATACGAACCCGATGAGGAGAAACTGTACAAAAAAGTGTTGGCTGCCGGCAACATTCGGGCAGCTTTGTCAGTGGAAACACTGAAAGCCGCCGTTCGTCACCCGGTCGAGCGCATACGCCTCACTGCCTATCAGACCCTGGATCGAAAAGTATCGCGCCTTAACGGCGAGATTCAGTTGCTTGAAAAACAAGCCAACGAGCAAATGGGCGAAGAAAAATCAAACACCTGGTTACAGATAGCCAGTAATTACTGGGAGCTTCTGACCCTTGAAAAAGATGAGCCGATCGCGCGTGAGCAATTGTTGAAAAAAGCGTCTAACGCCGCCACTCAAGCAACCCTGGTTATGAGCACCAACCGTAATGCCTGGTTCACCTTGGGCAGAATTTCACTGGCACGCGGCAAAGCCCAACAAGCTGAAATGGCCTTTATAAAAGCGCTGCGATTAGGTATGCCAGCTGCCAAGGTGTCCCCGTTTTTGGCTGAGGCAGCCTTTGCCCGGCGTGATTTTAATCAAGTGTATAAAATCATCAAATCCATCAATCCAGCGTTTCGAGCGTATCCGCCGCTGTCACATTTATCCGAGTTTTGGTTATGAACGGCGCAATACCGCACAACCCGACTGCAACGGCCGACGTCTGCCTGTTGCTGGAGGGGACTTATCCGTATATACGTGGTGGTGTGTCGAGCTGGGTTCGACAAGTGATAGAGGGAATGCCGGATACGCGCTTTTCGATCATTTTTTTGGGTGCCAAAGCATCCGAGTATCAAGAGCCGCTCTACGAATTACCGCCTAATGTCATACACCTGGAAGTGCATGGCTTGCTCGATGGCTCGTCAGAGGAGCGGGTAAAAAGCAATTGGTGGCGAAGACGTCGGCAACGCGACCGATTTGCCGAAAACGCGTCACTGCATGATGCGCTGAAAGATCCTGACCCAAAAGATCTATGTGCCCTTGCGCAATCGTTTACCCGGTTGTTAACAGACGAAGGTGCACTGTCCGGTTATGACCTCGCACACAGCCGTGACGCATGGAACACGATTCGAGATCAATATAACGATGCACCGGCGGGGCTCGATTTTAATCACTATTTCTGGACCGTGCGTTCTATGCATGATCCTTTGTTTACGTTAGCGGGCATTGCACGTCAAGCGCCGCAGGCTCGACTTTATCATTCAGTGTCAACCGGCTATGCCGGTTTTCTGGGTGCGTTGCTGCAGTCAAAGACCGGCACGCCTTATATCATCTCAGAGCATGGTATCTATACCAAAGAGCGGGAGCTTGACCTTGCACAAGTGGATTGGATTCCGGAAGACCTCGACCCGTTTAAGGTTGGCCTGAACGACAACATGAGTTATTTACGTCAGGTGTGGATTCGGTTTTTTCGTTCGCTTGGCAAAATGTCCTATGCCACAGCCAGTGACATTTTTACATTGTATGAGGGTAATCGCCTACGGCAGATCAGCGATGGCGCGCCTGCTGATCGACTGACGATTATTCCCAACGGCATTAACGTAAAACGATTTAGCGAGGTTCGGGTCAACCCGAATCAAAATCCGCCACCGGTTATCGGACTCATTGGCCGGGTGGTGCCGATTAAAGACATCAAGCTGTTTATCCGGTCAATGCGTATCATCCGCACGCAACTGCCTGATGTACAAGGCTGGCTGATCGGTCCACAAGCGGAGGATCCGGGTTATACCGAAGAATGTAAACAGTTGGTGCAGAGCCTCGACCTCGGTGACTGCATCAAATTTAAGGGATTTCAGTCTCCGGAAGAGATGTTGCCGCAAATGGGCCTGAACGTTCTGACGTCAGTGTCCGAGGGACAGCCGCTGGTTATTCTCGAAGGTTATGCCGCAGGCATACCGACTGTGACGACCAACGTTGGCAGTTGCACTGAATTGGTGTTTGGCACCGATGAAGCAGATCGTGCGCTCGGCGCATCGGGTGCAGTGGTGCCTATTGCTGACCCTGCCGCATTCGCTGAAGCGGTCATACATCTGTTGACTGATCGTCAAGCGTGGCGAGACGCCAGTGCTGCCGCAGTGGCGCGAGTCGAGCGCTACTATGACGACGTCGATATGATTGAGCGCTATGCGCAGGTGTATGCGCGTCATTGGGCATCTGCCTCCACACAAGCAAAGGCTTCCTGACGCTATGGCCGGTATAGGATTTGAGCTGCGTAAGTACCTTGACGACGACACGTTCACGGGTACATTAAAAGCGTATGGTTTTGCCGGACTCATCAGTGCCGGGCCATGGGTACTGTCAATTTTGGGTGTGATGCTGATCGGTATCGTCGCTATTTCCCAGAAAGTAGGTGGTGTGGAAATCAAGCAGTTCACGACATCCACAACGTGGATGATGGGAACCTCATTGATACTGTCGGGCCTCTTGCAGCTGGTGTTTACCCGATTTATAGCCGACCGGCTGTTCGAAGGTAAAGACCATCTGATTAACGCCAATTTGCTCGGTGCTGTGCTGTTAACCACTTTGGTTAGTGCAGCATTTGGGTTGCTTGTGTTAACACTCTGGTTTCATGAGCCACTTTCCTACGAGCTCTTGATGCTGGCTAATTTTGTGGTGCTGTCCAATATCTGGATAGTTGTCATTTTTGTTGCCGGGTTGCGCCGGTTCAAACTGGTACTGTGGGCGTTTGCGGCCGGGTATAGCTGTACCGTCGTACTGTCTATTTTGCTGCTGTCATTCGGCTTAAACGGATTGCTGACCGGTCTGTTGGTCGGTCACTCATTATTGTTGTTTTTGATGCTGGGTGTCGTGATACCGGACTACCCGGTAAAAGAGACGGTGCGCATGGATTTTCTGATCCGCCGTCAGATATTTCCGTCACTGATTTTTATCGGGTTTTTCTACAACTTCGGTATTTGGGTCGACAAGTTTATTTTCTGGCTGAACCCTGCCACCTCGGAAGCCATTATTGGTCCGCTTCGCACATCGGTTATTTATGACCTGCCGATATTTTTAGCTTACCTGTCAATTATTCCGGGTATGGCGGTTTTTCTCATTCGAATTGAAACTGATTTTGCCGAGGCTTATGACGGTTTTTTCGCGGCTGTGCGTGGCAACGCGAGTCTGCAGGAAATTGAACGGCTGGGTAACGAGATGGTACTCGCGGTACGTCAGGGTGTTTTTCAGATTGTTCGGGTACAGGGTGTCACCGTGTTGTTGTTGTATGCATTTGGCCCCACTCTTGTGCACTGGCTAGGGATCTCACCCAAGTATTTGCCACTTTTTTATATTGACCTTGTTGGTGTTGCGGCTCAGGTATTGATGCTGGCGATACTGAACGTGTGTTTTTATCTCGACAAGCTGCGAGATGCGTTGATTCTGACGGTAATGTTATTTGTGACCAATGCGGTCTTCAGTCTGGTTACCCTGAAGCTGGGCCCAGCGTATTACGGTTATGGGTTCGGTGTTTCGATGGCGTTAACGGCACTGCTTGGCATCATCATGTTGTCACGGGAATTGGATGAGATCGAATTCAGAACCTTCATGCGGGATCGGGAGGTAACTGCCTGATGAAAGCGTTACTCTACGGTTTTCTTTTATCGGTCATCGCGGGCTGCTTGAGTTTTTCGTCGACCGACACACGAAACACGGCGCAAGATGCAGCAGTTGCGCATTCTGCGGGTGCAATCTCCGGCGCCGCGACCGGTGCATCGATTGACGCAACCTGGGCGATCTTGCCAGTGATCACACAACCGACGACTGCCGGGGCTGTTGCATCCACAGCGGCAGAGAGTGCAATGGCGTTAACCGAAGCGCATTTGAACGCGCGAGGCATTCGTTCGATAGTGTCTGCGAATGCACAAGACGCAACATTAATTGATCCAGCTACGGCACGGTATGCGGTTCAAACGACAGTATACGAATGGCAGTACGTAAAGGGTTTAAACCGTAAACCCAGAGTCAGACTACGTCTCGATGTCACTGACACCGACACCCAAACAATTGTCCACAGTGGCACCTTTGCTGATGCCGGGCGTGAGCGGTCCACGATTGTTGCGACTGCCAATCGAGGGGTAGGTCGAATGTTGGCAGGCATGCCACTCGTGTCGACACCACAATTGGTTGCCGGACCCTCTCAGTTGGCGAACGTTGAAGACCATACACACCTGAGCGATGAGGCCCTACTTGAACAGGTGCTCACGGCTGACTTCGGTCAAAGTGGCAACCACTCGACTGTCTCGGGTGCACTCAGAACCGGATCAACCGATACAGGGGCAACCCCTGAATACCGCTTAGCCACCGCAGACGGTCTATTGCCTGCGTCGATCAGGGACACGAGCGTCGCGGTCTTTTATGATGCGAATCCGCCCATCGAGATACTGTCGCAATTTGACCGCCTGATTCTGGAATCGGCCAATATTAAACCGACCGACCTGCAGGCACTGACCGCCAACGGTGCGACGACCTACGCCTATTTTAGTATCGGTGAGGTTGGACCTGATCGTGTTTATAGCGAACCTGTCAATGAACAGTGGGTAGCCTCAGTCAATAGCGCATGGAACAGCCGTGTCATGGATCTAACGTCTGCCGGTTGGCAACAGTTTGTGATTCGCAGAATCGACGAACTCGTCGCTCAGGGTTTTGATGGCGTGTTCCTCGATACCATGGATAGCTTTCAGCTGATCAGCACCGACGACACTGTTCGACAAAATCAACAACAGGCGTTGGCTGGCATTATCGCGTCGATGAAAAAACGGCATCCGTCGTTGCGACTGATCGCTAACCGTGGCTTTGAAGTGCTCGACTCGATTGCACCTCACCTTGATGCGATTGCAGCAGAGTCACTGTACAAAGGCTGGAACAATGCCCGTCAGCGATATGTGGATGTGCCTGCGGCTGATCGTGAGTGGTTAACCGGTTGGCTGGATACTGCGAGTCAAACCTATGGGTTAGACGTTATCGTCATTGATTACCTGCCACCCTCCGAGCGAGATGACGCAGTCGCCGTAGCACAACGTATTGCGCAACAGGGTTATATACCCTGGGTAGCAACACCCGGGCTTGACTATGTTGGTGTCGGCACGCTCGATGTCAAACCCCGACAGGTCATGTTGATGTTTGACAGCACCGTCGATGGAGCACTGCCCGATAGCCCAATCCATAAACTATTGGCCATGCCGCTGGAATATTACGGCTACGTGCCTGTGTATCACGACATTGCAACGGACGGACTACCCAACCGTATGCAGCGTGATCGTTTGGCAGGCATAGTGACCTATGGTTATGACGCATACGATCAGCCACAACTTAGCACGTGGATCGATGCACAAGTCAACGATGGCGTGCCGTTGTTGATGTTTGGTAAACCGGCTGCTGATCTGTCGGCAACAACCCTGCAGACCATCGGGTTGGAGCCTGTGCGCGGTTTTGATTTTCGATCTTCCAAACTCACTGTTGCAGGCCCAATAACACAATTTGAAAAACGGTTGCTGCCACGTCTGACCGCAGTCACATTCCCGGTGCGAAACACCGGAGCTGACAACACCGTGCATGTGCAGTACTCCGACGCTCAGGGAGACTCACTCGATGTCGCAGTTACCGGACCATGGGGTGGTTATGTGGCGATCGAAGCTGCAATTAACATTGACGTAGAACTGAACGCCTCCTGGCGCCTCAACCCCTTTGAACTGATCGAAACCGCATTTGCTATCACACCGATGCCCATGCCTGATGTGACCACCGAAAATGGCCGACGGTTATGGTTATCGCACATTGATGGTGATGCGTTACCGTCATGGGCAGAGATGCCCGGTCCGAAAAGACTCGGTGCCGAGGTCATCAAGACTGACATACTCGAACGTTTTCCGGTACCGCACACAATCTCAGTGGTCGAGGGCGAAATGGTCGGTATCGACAACCATGCTGATCGCCGGGATCGCATGTTTCGGGTAGCCAAAGATATTTTTAGTCTGCCAAATGTAGAGCTGGCCTCTCATACCTACAGTCACCCGTACGACTGGGTGGCACTCAAAGAGAACGAGCCCAGCGGACTGTATAACTTACCGATTGACGGTTACCGTTTTAATATTGAGCGTGAACTGGGCGGGTCAATGGATTTTATTAATAGGGAACTGGCGCCCAAGGGCAAACAGGCCAACATGGTGCTGTGGTCAGGTGCTGCGCTACCGGAAGAAAATGCACTGCAATACGCGGCAGAGCAGGGTTTTCTGAATATGAATGGCGGGTTTACAACGATGAGTCGCGCAAACCCCACAGTGGCAGCTGTTGGCCCAATGGCACGACCTGTCGGTGAGCATATTCAGGTCTATGCCCCCATCCTGAACGAAAATGTTTACACCAATGACTGGTTGGGTCCGTTTGATGGCTTCAGACGTGTTATCGAAACGCTGGAGATGACCGAACACCCAAGACGGTTAAAACCGATTAATATCTATTATCACTTTTACGCCGGTACCAAACGTTCGTCAATGGTAGCGTTGAGTGAGGTCTATCACTGGTCTATGCGACAGGATGCACATCCGGTATACGGCAGCTATTACGCGGCCAAAGTCCCCGATGCACGCAAGGCTGGCGTTGCACGTTACCTTGATGGTCGATGGAAACTCAGTAATCTTGGCAACATTCGGTCATTCCGGGTAGCAGGTGCCACCGCATGGGCAGACACTGTGAACAGTCAGGGCGTCATTGGCAGTACCGCGTTACATGACGGCAGTTATCTGCACACCGACGGCTCCAACACGGTGACGTTAAGCACACAAACCACGCAACCTGTGAATCCTTATCTGGTGTCAGCCAATGGTGTCGTCACGCAATGGGCTCAAACATCGCAGGGCTTAACGTTCAGGGTGCAGGGTCATGTCCCTGTGGTACTGGAGATCGGTGGTGTCAAGAGCGGTCAGTGCACGGTGAGCTTTGCAGGTGGTGCGGTCAGCGGTACTGAGGTGCCTCAGGCAACTCAACATGGACACAGTGTGATGCGTCAATCGGTTACGCGTTATCAGTTTAAAACCCAGGATACAGGTCATGCAAAACTCGACTGTCATGCGTGAGAAGCTGATACCCTGGCCTGAGCTCTGCGGTATTGCAGTGCTGTTTGTGGTGGGCTTTGTTATTCTCAAACCCTCCAGCGACACGTTTGATCTGTCGTTGGGTGCTGCGGTAGGCGCTGAGGAATCCGCGCTGGACGAACTTGATATTGCTTATTTCAGGGCGCAGCAGGCCTCATTAAAACAAACTGACCAACAAGACACAGGTAATCTTGAGCAGGTGCTCGCCCGGTTCATTCGTGAAGAACAGTTTTTCGAGGCCGAGTCACTGTTGGAACGTTACCCGGCTATTGAAGTCTCCGATACCGATCAGTTTCGCCTGAATCTTGAGCGGGTGGCACAACAGGTTGAAGCGACCACAGAGCCTCCGTCCGGCACACTGGCAGCTGCATTACGTGCGCAATTGTTCACAGTGACCAACGATCCGACGTTGCATCAGGCACCGTTGCTGGCACGGTCTGCATCGCTGAGTTATCGCCTCGACGATCAATCACTCACCGGGGAGCTTTATCACCTACTGGCTATCAATGATGAGTCTGAGGCGGCCCGCTGGTATTTGGTGTGTGGCCGACTCTTTATGGCAGATCAGCAGTTGGCACCGGCAGAAACCTGTTTTACACAAGCGTCACTCAGGGCAGACGACACCGGCTCAAAGTTGGATTCACAGCTTGCGTTGCTTCGCATTTTTCATCTCACCGAGCAACGTGCTGCCGAGCAGGCACTCATTGACCAATTGCTGTTGTCAGACCACTACAGTGAAACCGAGAATGAAGCGATTGCCAGTGCACTGCTGGAGACCGGAAAACCGCAATTTGCGTATCCGCGATATCGTGCGCTGGCTGATACCGATACGGCGCGGCGTCAACATTGGTTAACAGTAGCCGCCCGGTGGGCTGAGGCATCCAATCGTCCGGATCTTGCGGCAGCGTATTTGTCCGAGACGCTCGATGACGTACCGGAGCAGGAGCAAGCGACTCTCAGAACCAAAATTCAATCACTACAGTTAGCATCCGGTGACAACGAAAAGGCGTGGGAAACCCTGGTAGCCTCATTGTCCGAGACACCGGACAATATCGACCTGCTGCAACAAGGCGTCTCATTGGCACGCACCCGCGAAGACTATGACCAGGCCTTAGCCTGGCATGCGCATCTGGCAACGCTTGCGCCTGAAGATGAGTCTCTCATTGAAACCAGTATTGATCTGGCGATGGCCACGCGTGATCTTGAGACCGGCATGCAATGGGCACAGCGTGGCGTCACACGTTATCCCGACAGCCGCCCGTTACGGTTGCGATTAGCGCAGTTATCGGAGTGGACCGGTGACCCGGTTGGTGCGCAAACTCAATGGCAATGGCTGGTGGAACAACAGCCGGATATACGCGCTCTCAACGAATTGGCCCGATTGTCAGAACTGAATCGATATCCGTCAGTCACGGCGCGATCGCTCGGGCAACTGGCGCAGATACAACGACCGGATAATAACCTGTTGAGGCGGCTGATTAGCGCCTATGAGCACAATGGTGAACCCAAGGTTGCAGCTGATGTTATCAACGGTTTGCTGGCTCGGTATGGAGAGACCCGCAGCTGGCTTGTGTTGCTCGCAGACCATTACAAACGTCACGTACTGTATGACGAGGCTTTGGCAACCTGGAATCGACTGGCCAATCGTCACGGTGAACAGGGTCGCGTCGTGCTGGAACGCATGGAGTTGAATTGGCGCGTCGATCAACCCGATGAAGCTGCGGTTATTGCGCAGCAACTGGAATCCGGCGAGCATTTAAAAACCATCACGCCCATGCAGTTTCGTATCGCCTTAAAAATTGCCGAGCGTTACGAGCGGCCACGGCTGCTTGCTGCGATTCAGCCAGCATTACCCATTATTGACAGTGAAGCTGAACGCCAGAAGGTCGCGGATCTGCTGCTGTCGGCGCTGGAGGCGTCGGGCGATAAACGGGCCGCTGTGGCACATGCCGAGTCGTTGTGGCAGGGCACTGGAGAGCCACGGTATTTATTGTCCGCTATGCGGTTAAATACCGACAGCAACACCCACTATGATGCAGAACTTGACGAACACACGGCAGCGCTCGATGCGTCGCCAGAATACTGGATGCTGAGGGCTGAAAATTATCAGCGTGAAGGGGATTCCCTTTTGGCGGAAAGCGCCTACCAACAAACACTGTCGCTCGATCCGGATAACACTCAGGCACTGGAAGGTTTGTTATGGCTGTATATCTCAGACAATCGCGACGAATCACTCACGCATTATCTCAATGAAGCGGTCGCGATCGCCGAAAACAGACCGGGACTCTGGGCACCGGTGGCCGTCGGCTTATATCAAACCGGTGATGTCGAGCGAAGTCTTGGCTGGTTTGAAAAACTGATCGACACCATGGACTCCGACTATGGCATGTTACTGACCTATGCAGATGCACTGGATGTCGTGGGTCGTGCCGAACAGGCGTACCTTGTGCGTCATTATGCTCTGACCCGGTTGCGACCGGTACTGGTGAACGGCACACGCGATGATCAGGATGCGTTACTGGCGCAGTACGCACGACTCATCACAAAGTTCGGCACCGCGGAAGAAAACGAGCGGGTCGTGCGTTGGATGTTGGCATCACAGCCTGGTGACCTGACTGCAAAATCGGTGGGCCAACAAGAGGTCATTATGTCATGGCTGATGGCGACGCAACGTATGGATCATGCGCGGCTTTATCTTGCAAGGTTGCATCAGGCACGAATCAAAACACCGGCATGGCAACAGGTATCACTCGCGCTAAACGACAACAACCTGCAAGAAATTGAATCACTGCTGGGCGCAGGCGCGATGACCAGTGCCTCACAGATTGTTGCTTTGCGTTCACTCGGACGAGTCAGTGAAGCCTATGCACTATCAAGTGACACACTCGACAGTTACTTGCAGCCATCTGAACGGCATGCCACCGACCTGCAGTACAGAACTTTGCGTGATGCCCGACCGGACTACTACGGCGGACGTTTTATTCAGCGATCAGCTGACGCATTAAGCGTGACATCAACCGGCATCAACTTACGTCACTCGTTTGCCTTTAACAATGATCCCGGTGGTGTTAAGCGCACGCTGCAGGGCTTGGGCGTTACCGGATTCAGTATCGACTATACCCAACATGAATATCGCACAGAGACGCTTTTTCTCAGTGATCTGGCTGGAGATTTGGCCAGTCGTGCAGATTTAGAGTTGTCGTCGTGGTTTGCCAACCGGCGTCATGCCGGTAGCCTGAGTGCCGGTTTTTCATCGACAGACACACATGATCTTTTTTATGGGTTGGGGAATTACAATTGGCGTGATCGTTCGGGCCGGCGTCTGTTCTCGGCCGATTTCCGATTCAATGCCCCGTACACCGATAACTCAACGCTGGGATTGGCCGCAATCAGAAATGCGCTGTCCACGCGTCTTGAGCTGCCACTGGGTTCACGTGACTTTATTGCACTCGGGCTCGGCGCCGACGAAATTATGGGGCGGGTCGAACAGGCCGTATTTGCACGACGGATGGAGTCTCGGGCAGAAGTCGGCAGACGCAGTACGTTTGCAGGTCATGCGTGGTCATTAAGTTTGGCGGCCACCCATCAGACCAATGAACGTGATGACACGTTACCGGCCGAGCTTCGATTCTCTAATGGACTCAACCTTGAGGACGTGCTAAACACCGACAACAGTCAGCTGGCTATTATCGCCGGTATCAATCGTGGCAATGTCTATGGTAACTATCCGCAGTCCGGGTCACCGCGGTATTTTGCCAATGTCACGCTGGGGCATAACTGGCCTCGCGAGGATCTATCGTTCTCGGTCGATACGGGTGCAGGTATTCGTGTCTTGGGCGGTGATGAGTTGAGTGTGATATTCAGTCATAACCAGGATCAGGATGAGCTCGGCAGCTTTGGCACGACCGGTAGTATGGTTGGGCTTAACTACCGCAATCATTTCTGATCATGGCACTAACACTGACCGACTGCACGGATACTGCGTAGAGCCATTCCCGGCGCTTTGTCTGGCGCTTTGCCCGGCGCTTTGTCTGGCGCAGCTACCGACACGGTAAACTGCGCCGCTCGATCACTGTCTGCCTCGGGTCGAGTCACCGGCACAATGGATTGGATAGCGTCCTGTCCCCGGGCACACCCAAACACCCGTCAAGCAATGGTGTGCTCGGTGACTGACCCACTGCCGCCCAGTCATGTTGCCAAGGCATGTTGCAAAGGCAAAGTGCTAAGGCATAGTGCTACGGCATAGTGCGGAGTGATGTAGCTCAGTCGTGTCGCTGAGCGATGTTCCTCAATCATGTTGCTGAGTCAGCATAGGCGACCGGGGTCATCGGTACACGGTGGCGCAGACCCAATAACTGCTCAAGCTGTAAGGCTGCATGCAGCAGGTCTGCCTCACTCCTTGGTCCGGTTACCATCTGCAGTCCTACCGGTAACCCCGTGTCTGTAAAGCCTGCCGGTAAACTCATTGCCGGGAATCCGGTAATGGTGATCGCGTAAGCGATGGTGCACCATTCAATGTAATTACTGAACGTTACACCCTCACAGGATTCGACGTACCGTTGGTCAATCGGGTAGGGCGGTACAATCGTCGCTGGTGATAACAATAAGTCGTAGTGTTCAAAAAAAGTTACGGCGCGTTTCAGGTAACGGGCACGTGCATTCTCAACGCGTTCGATGTCATCCATAGAGACTTCCCGCGCTTTTTCTATATTCCAAATCACTTCGGGCTTGAGCAAATCACGCTGGTTGGCCAGCAGTTGTTTTTGCGACACATAGAAAGACATCGCACGATTAACCTGAAAGATGTCCTGCACATCGGTGAAATCGGGGTGAGCCAACTCAACGGTGCAACCCAGTGCCTCAAACTGCCGTGCTGCAGCTTCGGTGATACGTTTGACCTCAGGATCCACTGGTGTGATACCAAAGTCGGGGCTGTACGCGATTCTCAGTGGTTTTGTCGGGCGCAGCAGTGCATCACGACATTCATCTGCCGGTGACGGATAGGACAACAGGTTTGCGGGATGGTGGCCGGACATGGCGTCCATCAGTAGCGCAAGATCGGAGACGTTTCGGGCCATGGGTCCGACAACGCCGAACACCTGATCAGGTATACCGCCAAGATCATCCGGATAAGCGCCTGCGCTGGCAGGGCCATGAGCAATGCGACCGGGGCTCGGTCGAAAACCTGTGACCGAACAAAAACTGGCCGGGTTACGCAGTGAACCACCGAGGTCAGAGCCGGTGGCAAGCCAGGCCATCCCGGTTGCCAGTGCCACGGCAGAACCACCAGATGAGCCCGCACAACTTTTGCGGGTGTCGAAAGGGTTGAGGGTTTTTCCAAACACATCGTTAAATGTGTTCGCTCCGGCACCAAATTCCGGCGTGTTGGTTTTGGCATAGATCACACCGCCACTGCGTTCGATCTGTTCGACCATGCAATCTGAACCGGTGGGTATGAAGTCACTGAAAATTGGCGACCCCCACGTCGAGCGAACACCTTCAACGGGTTCAAGATCTTTTATTGCCACCGGTAATCCACACAATACCCCGCGCTGATCCACCGGCAGTTTCATCAGTGCCTTCGCCTGCTTCCGCGCACGATCAAAACACTGTGTCGGTATGGCGTTAACAATCGGGTTAACCTCAGCGATGCGCTGTTCGAGTGCGTCGAGCAATTCAACCGGGGAGACAGCGCCCGAACGCAGCAAGACCAGCAGCTCGCTGGCACCGAGTTGAATCAGCTCATCGACGGCATGACTTGCCGGATTCGGATGTGTCCCGGTGTTGTTGCTGTCTGCAGTCATGGCGGTAGTGTCCTGTAGTTAATACGTCGACTTGCTACGACGTTGTGATACGAAGTTGTGATGCGATGTTGTTATATTGGCACCGTACTCGACTCAATTGACAGATACAAGTCGCGGGTGTTTCAATGATGGATGGCATCTGTAATCCTCTATTATGCGCACCCCGGACAGCGTTATTCCCGGGTTAACCGTCACATGTTTCAGGCGGCATCAGCGCTTACCGACATCACGGTTGTTGACCTCTACGCTGAATACCCGCGATTTGATATCAATATTGATCGCGAACAGGAACGACTTCGAAATCATGACGTTATTGTGCTGCAGTTTCCGTTGTTCTGGTATTCAACACCGTCGCTTGTCAAAGAGTGGATAGACCTCGTTTTCGAACACGGTTTTGCCTATGGTGCCGGCGGCACAGCGCTCTCCGGTAAGGTCCTGCAACTGGCAATCACCGCTGCCGGTCCCGAAGATGCCTACACCGACATCGGTTATCAGCGTCACGGGTTACTCACTTTCCTGACACCACTGCAGCAGACAGCAAGGCTATGTCATATGCGTTTTGCGCCCCCGTATGTACTGTATGGTGCGCTACACACCGAACAGCACGACGCCGCCAACGAGCAGGCTGAACCAACATCAACATCGGCAAACCACATAGCCGGATTCACCGGACTATTGGCCGCGTTGCGTGATGATCAATACAGCGTCGATAAAGACGCGTCGCACATCGTGCAGGCGCAGCACCTGCGGTCAGTAGCCGCTGCGAATAAAGGTGATCAGACGCATGGGTAGTTTCCTGTTACTTGCGTTTGTATTTTTGATCGCCGGTGTCATTGCCGTGCCCATTGCATCAAAGTTAGGGCTGGGCTCGGTGCTGGGTTATTTGATAGCAGGCATTGTGATTAGTCCTTTACTTGTCACGCTGCAGGTCGATGTTGTCAGCCTTCAGCATTTCGCAGAATTCGGTGTGGTGATGATGCTGTTTCTGGTCGGTCTTGAATTGGAACCCCGACTATTGTGGCAAATGAAGGCCCGGCTGTTGGGCTTGGGTGGTTTGCAGGTGCTTGTCACAACAGCCTTGGTGATGGGTGCTGCGCTGGCGATTGGGCAGGTCTGGTCAGTCGCGCTGGCTACGGGTTTGGTGTTGGCGTTGTCTTCGACGGCAATTGTGTTGCAGACACTCAACGAAAAAGGTCTGCTCAAATGTGACGGTGGCCAAGGTGCATTTTCGATATTGCTGTTTCAGGATATTGCCGTTATTCCCATGCTGGCGTTAATACCATTACTGGCGCTTCCGGAACTTAGCGACGTGGCGGTCGGCGATGATCATGGTGGACACGGCTTTATTGAGACACTGGCAGGCTGGCAACGCACGGTACTGACGTTGGCAGCAATTGCAGCGGTTATTATCGGTGGCAGTTATCTGACCCGACCGGTATTCCGGTTTATTGCTGTCGCTAAATTACGTGAGCTCTTCGTGGCGACGGCATTGCTCATGGTCATTGGTATTGCACTACTCATGTCCTTTGTGGGTTTGTCGCCTGCGCTCGGTACGTTTTTGGCGGGTGTGGTGCTGGCCAACAGTGAATACCGACACGAGTTGGAGAGCGATATCGAACCGTTTAAAGGGCTGTTGCTTGGTCTTTTCTTTATGACGGTTGGTGCCGGAATTAACTTCGCGTTGCTGTTCGATAATGTGGGTTTTATCGTTGGGTTAACTGTGGGTCTGATGCTCATTAAATTTACTGTGGTGTGGGTGCTCGGTGGCTTTTTTAAAGTCACTGGCGCCAACCGATGGCTGATGGCATTGAGTCTTGCGCAAGCCGGTGAATTTGGTTTTGTGTTGTTGTCATTTACGGTGGCCAATGCTGTGATACCGCAGGCGTTTGCTGACCAATTACTGTTGGTAGTGGCACTGTCGATGTTACTGACACCATTGCTTTTTATCGTGTATGACCGTGTCATCGTGCCTCGCTCTGCCGTGGTTCAGTCACGTGAGGCCGATACCATAGACACACCAGGCACGGTCATTGTTGCAGGCCATGGTCGGTTTGGTGGCATCATCAACCGGTTGTTGTTGGGTGCCGGGGTATCTACTGTGGTGTTGGATCACAGCTCGGCACAACTGGAATTGCTGCGCACCTTTGATGTCAAAGTCTTTTTTGGTGATGCCACCCGGCCAGATCTCTTACACGCAGCGGGCATAGAGTCAGCCGCTATGTTAGTTATCGCAATCGATGATCGTGAGCAGACCACCGGGCTTGTGCAGTATGTCCATCATAATTTCCCGCACATTCATATTGTCACTCGTGCATTCGATCGCACCCACGTGTATGAGCTGTATGCAGCCGGTGCCAACGATATCATTCGGGAGTATTTTGACAGCGCTGTCAGAGCGGGCCGATCGGCACTCGAGGGGTTAGGGTATCACCCGTACGATGCAGAACTGAAAGCGCAGGAATTTGTAGAGCATGATAAATACATGTTACGTACGGTGGCCCCGTTATATCGCGCTGATGTACCGTTGAGTGAAAACACGGAGTATGTGGACAAGGTGAAAGAGCTTGGTGCGATACAACGTCAGCGTATGTTGGGTCGACAAGGTTCGATGAGTTCGCGTAGCGCCCGGGGTTGGGTGCCGCCCACGCAAAAAGATGTACCGAAAAACCAGTAGCCGTCGCAGGACTGACGGGCCTAAGACCGACCGGGTGCAGTGATGACAGTCACGGGCTAGTGTTGCATTGATTCCATACGCGCGAGCACATCAACCCCGACCTGCTGCCAGATATTCAGTAAATCAATGAGTACCCAGTTCTCTCGTATTCTGTCGTGCTCCACGCGCCAGAAATCGAGGGATCGCATGGTCAACGGCTGTTGGGTTGCAGCAATACCCAGCCAGCCACTGCCCGTCAGTGTCATGGACATGCCGGGCCAGCCGGTCACAGCCACGTACCGGTTTTCGGCAAAAAAAGCGCCCTGTCCATCGTAGCCACCGCGACGATCAGGCATCGCCGTCAAAAACGGAATCTGGTGGCAATGCCTGAACCCGTCGATACCGCGCGAAGTACCGATACCAGCTGGTCCGTACCAGCTAAAAGACGGGTGCCAGTGGGTATCAAGTCGCATCGCCTCAACCGGTTCCCGCGGATGTTTACCCATGTCAATCAACATGGCCAGCACCCGTTGTAATGCAGCCTCGGTCATCGTGTCGTCACGAGGTCCCTGCACAAGGCCATCTTGAGTGGCCGGGCCCGGCACCTGCCATTCCCGCCCGAGTGATGGCCCCATTGGCCAGACACCGGCCTGCATCATCAGCTCCGGAATATCCCAGATTGCCTGCATCTCAACCACCCGATGATCAACCAACCGATAAAACTCGTGAAACCGCATGCCGATCTGGCGGTGAGTGGGTGGAATGCCGAGCCACGGGTGAGCAAACAATCCGGTGTAATAGCCCGCACAACCGACCCAGTCACCGCCATCGACCGAGGTACCTGAGATGACAATGTAATCACGTCGCTCGAGATCGGGTATTGCGTGTCGTAGCGGTAACAGCGCTTGCTCCAACAGCCCGACCGGACCTGCCAGTGCTTCGAACGGGTGACACAGCTGCACAGTGGCGTCAGGGGCGAACAAATCGGTGAGCACCCGTCTGATGGTTGGCGTATGCCAGTCATACAGCGCCGCTCTGAGGCCATTCAGGCTCTGTTTGTGGTGATCGTGGGCGAGCATGGGGCGCAGAATCCAGTAACAGGACCTGACAGATTAGCAGATTGCAAGGGTGCCGGAAGTCGCCGACACGCTGTCACCGACAGGCCACGCATTAAATCGGAGCAGAAAGGTGTGTGATACCGAAAAAAGTGTGAACGGTGCGGTTTTTTAGATCACCAAAAGACGTTTTCAAAATTGAAAATGTCGGCTTAAGTTGCGATACTGAGTCGTTGCATCCAAAGAGGTGTAAACACGTCCGTGTTTTCAAATACCAACATTACCGGAGTTTCAACCTTACTATGAAAAAAATAGTCAATACGCTGTCAGCTGCGGCGCTTGCTGTTTCCATGAGCACCGCAGTTCAGGCGGCCGACGAAGTCAACGTAGCGTACTTCCTGGAATGGGCAACCCCCAACCTGATCGCTAAAAATGAAGGTGCTTATGACGACGCGCTGGGCGTACCGGTCAACTGGACCGCGTTCGAAGCAGGTACTCAAATGACCGAAGCCATGCTCTCTGGTGACATCGACATTTCATACAGCCAGGGTCTCGCACCGTTCATCACTGCTATTAACTCAAACACTCCGATCAAAATGGTCGCGATTGCCGTCCAGTACAGTGCTAACCCCTGTGTGGTCAAAACCGGTGCTGGCATCGACAGCAGCAACGCATCTGAGCTCGAAGGCCAGACCGTTGCAGTGCCGCTGTCCACCATGGCTGACTACAGCTTCCGTATGCAAATGCGTGCACTGGACGTCGACGTCTCAAAAATCACCGTCGTAGATCAGGTACCGGCTGACGCCGCTGTATCACTGGCAGACGGCAGTGTTGTCATGGCCTGTGGTTTTGGTGGTTTGGCTATCGCCAGCATGCTGGAATCTGGCGACCAGCTGATGAGCAGCGAAGAGATGGTTGACGCTGGTATCATCAGCTTTGACGTTGTGTCTGTCTCTGAAAAATTCGCACAGGAAAATCCTGAAATGATCAAGGCATTCCTTGACGTTACCGAAGAAGCCAACGCAGCTTTCGCAGCTGACCAAGGCAAAATCGGTATTCTGGCAACCGAATCGGGTATGACCGAAGAAGGTACCATGACTCAGATGAGTGACTTCGTTATGCCGAGTGCAGAGCAGCAGCTCAACGAATACTTCAACGAAGGTGGCCTTGCAAGTGTCGCAATCGGCGTTGTTGGTAATGCATTCGCAACACCTGAAAACCCGGCGCGTGACGATTACTCAGCAACCATCGATACTTCGTTCCTGAAGTAAGCATAACGCCTACACCGACCTCGCTGTCGGTCGGCGACATGCACAGAGAGCCCGGGCAGCCTTGCTGTCCGGGCTTTTTTTTGCCTGCTCTCTACCGATTACCCGGGGGTTGAGCCAAGGACACGAGACCAGAGGCCGAGATCAGGGTCGTGAGATCAGGGGCGTAAGTCAGAGAGGTGAGAGGTGAGTGTATGCTTGAATCAGAGAGAAGCCTAGCTGCGGGACTGTCACGCATCATTGGGTATCGATCAGATGATAAGTCTACTAGATCGACTAGTCCAGTAGATCGATACGTCTAGCCTGTCGCGCAGACTCATAAGCTGCCTCAGTGGCTCTGACAACATCCAGGTAATCTTCTGCGGTATTTTCATAGGGTTGTTGGCTCCGGTAAGCATTAACCGCATGTTGAATCAGCCATTCGACACAACCACCCCCGAAGACATCCTGATTGACCGGCCATTCAATGGCGATAGTCTCGGTCGTCTGCGCACCGAGCGCCCGAAACATAATTTGGCCCTCACCGTTAAGGGTAATGACGCCTTTTTCACCCTCGACCGTCAATTCGCCCATCGTCAGGCGGGTATTGCTTGCCACATGATCGACCAGACGATTGCCGTCGAACACCGAACGTACGCCGTTGGCGTGTTGCAGGATCAGCAGACCATCGTCTTCACCACGGATGACCGGATTTAAACGGCGCAAATCAGCATACACGGACGTCACTGGTCCGAGTAACCATCGAAAGAGATCAATAAAATGTACCCCGGTTTCGTGAATCAGCAATCGTGGCATCGTTTGAAAGACAGGTTGCCTGGCAAGATAGGCATCCGCACCTTGGCCATCGCCCGGTCGTAACGCAAACCGACATTGGTACAGTGACCCGAGCAACCCTGTATCGACACAGTGTTTGATTTGCCGGTACCACGGCTGGAATCTGAAATTTTCATGAATAATAACGGTGGTATCAGCGGCTGTTGCTTCATCGCAAATACGGCGTGCCTCGTCATAAGAGACGCAAAACGGTTTTTGGCAAATGATCAGACGGCCCGGTTTTAGCGCCGCCCTTATCAGGTTGGCATGCGCTGGTGGTGGCACGACAAGGTCTACAATATCAGCGTGCTGTTCATTCAGCAGGGTGACGGCGTTTGTGTAGGTTTTAACGGTGTGTTTGCTGGCCTGTGCATCGATATCTGCAGCCACCGTGTTTAGCGTGGACTCATTGCTGTCGCACACTGCCGTGATCCGGCAGCCGTCGATGTTTTGCCAGGCGTTAAGGTGAAACTGACTGAAATAACCTAAACCGATAACCGCAACGCTGATGCTGGATTCGTTATTCATTGTGTGTCAGGGTAAGCCTTTGTCATTGAATGTCAGGACTGTGTGAGTATGGTTGATAAAACTCTGGATTCGCGATTGGCGCGTATCAGCAGCGGTAGTCAAGATCCTAACGATTTTATTATAGCCGATGCCAAAGACGGTGATATGGCCTTTGGTGTGACAGCACCGGGTACAACCGTTGACGGAACGCTCAAAACCCGCGAGCAACATTTGCAGGCCATACGGGAGATGACAACCTCCGGGCTGGTTGACATTATGCTGCTCTCAGCCTCGTCACTTGATATTCTCAGTGAAGAAAAACTGTTCAGCGACAGTGCGGTGACGCCGGCAGTACGGCTCAATGACACGACTGATATCTGGATGGCTCGAGGTGGACGGTATCGCGAGTCTCCATCTGTGCCGTTTGCCAGTGCGCACCTGTCTGCTGTTGCACCGCTTGCCTCGCTGGGGCTCTACTCCATGACGTTTTCCAATCAGTTGGCAGCAGACCTTGCCAGCCTTGAAGCCTATAAGCACTTCCGCAAATCGGTGCGTCGTACCGGTATTAATCACTTTTTGGAGGTGTTTAATCCGGCATTTGATATTGGTATAAACGAGCGCGACCTCGGCCATTATATCAATGACATGATTATCAAGGCGGTTGCAGGCGTCACACGGGAGGATGCACCACAGTTTCTAAAAATTCAGTTTAATGGGCACAAGGCCATGTCAGAATTATGTGCCTATGATCCAACCCGGCTTATCACCGGTATTCTTGGTGGTGCCAAAGGTACAACCAGAGACACCTTCGAACTCCTGCATCAAGCCAGTAGCGCTGGTGCCAGAGTTGCATTGTTTGGTCGTAAAATCAATCAGGCAGAGGCCCCGCTTGAACTGGTGCGTCTCATGCGAGCGGTTATTGTCGGTAAGCTGTTGCCGGACGCCGCTGTCACTGACTACCACCGTCATTTACAAGATACCGGTAAAAAACCGTTGCTTGCGATGGCGCAGGACAGTCAGGTAACCGACCCTGTGTTACTGGCCGGGTAGTGCTTGGCTGCATCAACGCGGTGGTCAGTTAGCGCGCGTTTGAGGAGCGCCGTGGCCAAATAACTACAAATAAATTAACGTTTTGGCCAGTGTGGCAGCTGCTTTAATGCAAGTAACAATGCCTGGTCAAAAGCGTCGGTGGTCACCAGGTCTGTGCCTAGCGAACACTGCACGTCTTTTTCCAAAATGCCAATGGTGTTGGCAGGGTCATAATGCTGCTGCGCCCATTCAATCTCATTCGCGTGATCACCGTACCAAGTGGCGCCGGAGCTTTGCGACATAATGGTCAGTAACAGGTCGCTGTCAACACCATTGGCTGCAGCGCGGTCCAGACTGCGACGTACAGCAACAACACTGGCCGCGGCGACATAGTTGTTCATAACCTTTATCAACATACCCGCGCCCACCGGTCCGACATGGTGTACGTGGTTTCCCATTGCATCCAAACAGGGACGAATAGCCCCGATGGCATCTGTTGAGCCGCCGACCATAAACGTCAACGTGCCTGCTTTTGCAGCATAAGGTGCCCCGGACATTGGCGCATCGATCAAGGTGACGTTGGTTGGTAACAGTTCGTTGAGTCTGTGAATGTATCGGGGTGAGACGGTCGATGAGATCACCACTGTCGATGGATACTGCGCTTGCCGAAACACAGCCTGCTCGTCAAAACACAGCGCTGTGATCTCTGCTTCGTCACGTACCACCACCCATAAAATCTGCTCGGCTGACAGATCATCAAGCGTGGTTAAAAACGGGAATGGTGATGCCGAGCTGTTTTCAGGCAGCAGTGTGGCAGTGGGCCGCACATCAAAGCCGGACACTGTATGCCCGTGGTCAAGTAACTGCAACGCCATCGGGTAGCCCATTGCCCCACAGCCAGCGACCACGACTGACTGTGGCGATATCCCGTTGCCGGTGCTACTGCCGGTGCTGTTATTTATGCTCATAGTTAAAACCCGGTGTTAGCCCGTAGTCAATGTCGTGCCGGTAGCGGTCATTGATATTGTCACTGATTTTGTATGGGGATAGCATTTAGACCATGTGCTTGGCGTTGGGGTATGCATTAGTCGGCTCATGCCCAAATAAATGCACCAAATAAATGCACCAGATAAGAGCACCAGATAAGAGCGCCAGATAAGTGGCCGCTCTTATCCGCCGAGCAGGTAACTCGCTCAATACTGCCCGGCAGTTGGGTGTACCACAGCAAAGGCGGAGCATAACCATCGGGTGTATCGAGCGTCGACCAGGTCAGAAATTCCGTTTTTTGGTCGCGCCTGCATAGAATATGTCCTGCAGTCGGCTATTGGCAAGATCACGAAATTCGATACTCTCGGCAGACAATCGTGTGGTCGTACGCTGCCGGTGAGTGTGATGACCGAAGGGGTCTGTGCCGCGAGCCTGTTGTACAAAT